>JBEAPM010000165.1:0-9900 GCA_041164445.1 Cyanobacteriota bacterium | reverse complement strand
GGACAAAACTGTACTTGGTATACCCATGGACGTTTAATGCAGCTAGGTTATAGCGAATATGCTCTTGACAGCATGTTAGGTAATGCCGGGACTTGGGACAACACAGCAAGCCGGGGAGCTTATGTGTCCTATACACCTCGCGCGGGAGCTATTGCTGTTTGGGAAGCGGGTGTTAATGGTGCTGGTTCAGTTGGTCATGTTGCTGTTGTTGAGCGCGTCAATAGTGACGGAACTATTTTAATTTCTGAGTCAAACTGGGCAGGTAGAGCGTATAATACCCGCACAATTTCTGCATCCAATCCAAGTAAATTTGTCATCGTACCTAGTAATACCAGCATACCCTCTGTTCCTGCTGATGGGGCTGGCAATAGCACTAGCTCTGCACGAGATATTGGGACATTAACTGGCACTCGATCGTTCAGCGATTTTGTAGGCAGTGCTGATACCAATGACTACTATCGTTTTTACGTTGACAGTACCAGCAACTTTAGCCTGAGTTTAACGGGTCTGTCTGCTGATGCAGATGTACAGTTACTTAATAGCTCTGGAGGCGCAATCGTTAGCTCGGCTAATGGCGGTTCTAGTTCTGAAAGCATTAGCCGTCAACTGAGTGCTGGCACCTACTATGCACGGGTTTATCCCTTTAACAGTTCCAACACCAACTACAACCTGAGTTTAACGGCAAACACGATCGCTCCCCCAATATCATCAACAAATTGGAAGGCTGAGTTCTTCAATAATACCAGTCGATTGGGTTCTCCTGTAGCGGTTCAAGATTGGGGTTCGGGAGGTAATGCTTTCAACAAAAACTGGGGATATAACTCACCTGTTAGTGGTGTCTCCTCCGATAACTTTTCTGTGAAAGCGACAACTAGACGATATTTTTCTGCTGGACGACACCAAATTGAAACAACTTCTGATGATGGTGTAAGAGTACAAATCGGAAGTTCTACAGTAATTGATCATTTACTTGATCAACCTTCAACCAGACGAAGAGGAGTTTTTGATGCTGGAAATGGTGGCTGGTTCAATGTGCAAGTTGATTACTATGAGCGCTATGGTGCTGCTAACCTAAGTTTTGGAGTCAATAATTCATTTGAAGGAGAAACAGCAGTCAATGGTCAATCCTATGGTTGGGATATAAGTAAATATTCCTCTAATGGCAAGACTACCTGGCAAGTTGACCCAAATAAAACTACAGTAGTAGTAGCACACGGAAGAGTAAATCGATCTAGCGATTCTGTTAGCAATCTAGAGGAACTTGCCAAAACTGCTGCAAGTGTCTTTAGTCACGCCCAAGTATTTTTCCTTGACTGGCGAAACGCTTCGGCTGATTCAGGTATCCGCCCAGTTCAAGCAGGGAAACGCATTGGTTCTGTAGCAAATAATGTATATGACGCTTTGCGAAGTCTTGGGTTAACCAATGCGAATAATCTCTATTTTTATGGACATAGCCTCGGTTCTCTACTCTTAACAAAAGTTGCTGAGCGCTATGGAAAAGTTGGTGGATTTGCATCTCTAGATCCAGCGTTTACTGCTGAAGACTATGATTTAGATAATGATGGCAATTCATGGGAGGATGAACTACCCGATCTGAAATCAATTGCATCACGTTCTATTTCTCTTGTGGCAGAGGATATTGCCGTTGTTGGAGCCGCTGGTGACAACAATTATGCAATGACAGCACATCGTGCGTATATTGTTGATTTTGGGGGTTATAATCTAAATCAAATAACTGATGCACCAACCAAATTTCACAACGCTATCGTCGATGTCTTTAGAGGAATGTTGCAAAGTGGATTAGAAGTTAACGGGCTTGCAACAGATCCTATCATTCGTGAAAATCAATGGGGGCAAAATGGTAGTCAAAGAACGCGATACTCTATTGGCAACTATGATGCCGATGGTGTTATTGGAGCAAACTTTACTAACCAGAACGGAGACATTACTATTGGTGGCTTAGTTTTTGTTAACAATAATGATGGAACTCTCCGTCAACGAGTGATCAATAAATCTGTTAGACTAACTGCTTAGTGCGATCGTTTTCTTGTAGCAATAGGTGCGTTAATGCAGCGTAACGCACCTATTAAATCCGCGCATTAAGCTAGGGCGCGTCATCAATTAGGTCTAGAAGCCTTGCGATATCAAGGTTACCGCGCCCGCTCCAGCAAACATAACTAGGGGCTGAAACGACTGCCGTATAAACACTTCAGCGCTAAATGATGACAGCCCTTAGAACAGCACAGGCGATCGTTTCTGTTGACTTGAGAAAGGAACGATCGTTTTTTATTGCTAAATACTCCGAAGAGCGATCGATTGGCGTTATGGTTTGGGGGTGGTGGGGAAGCGATGTTTCTGCCCTCAACCGTTTTTGTGGCTCAGTGAAGGAGCGATCGGGCTGGGGAGATGGGAAGAGATACGGGAAGCGATCGTTCTTTTGAAAAAAAGCTATAATTTGGGAAGCGATCCAACATCTATACTACTTGTCATCAACCTATGAAATTCTGTAGCTTTACAGCGATCGTATATCGTGAAGATAATTTATACATTGCCGAATGTCCCGAAGTCGGTACTGTTGATCAAGGAGAGACGATCGAAGAGGTGATCGCAGGACTACAAGAGGCAACTCGCCTTTATTTAGAAGAGTTTCCTATTCCTGAACCGGTGTCTCCAAAATTGATTTAAAAATTGGCACATTAAGTAGCATTTTAAAGAAAGCAAAAGTTAGTCCTGAGGATTTAATTAAAAGTTTGTAAAGTCGTTACTTCGAGTGGCGATCGTTCTTCTAGATGGAGAGCGATCGTTTTTATGGCTGAATATTCCGAAGAAGCGATCGGCCTGGGAAGATGGGAAGAGGTGCGGGAAGCGATCGTTTTTATGTATGAGGAACGATCGTAATTTTGTGACAAGTTTAGGCACGATCGGGTTGGGAAGCGATCGTTCTTGTGGAGTCTGAGTCAATTATGCAATAGCGATCATTTGCTTGGGCAAAGCATTTGGCAAGCTTTTAGTATAGGTCTAAGCTTACCAGTCCTCATACTTCAAATCCGCCACGCGGCTAAATTCACGGGTATTATGAGTTACTAGGTTTAAATTGTTAGCTAATGCAACAGCCGCAATTAACAAATCATTGGGGCTAATGGGTGTCCCCCGTACTGCCAATTGATTCCGAATTTGCTCTGCCAACATAGCACCTTGTTTATCTAGAGATAGGATTGAGAATTCCTCAAATACAGCAGTCCTAAATCAGTTGTAATCACTAGACTGCTGAAACCGTTGTGTGGTGTGCTTACCCAACAGTTCCAGATAGCTCGGGTTCGGATTGAAACAACTCAGATGGCCCTAGCGATCGCCGATCGTTATCAATACAGTTATTTTGATAGTCTAATTATTGCAAGTGCTTTAGAAATTACTGCCTTGCAAAAAATCGGTTTTTCTGTTGCGAGAATTTAAGGGTAGTCATCATATTCTGATTGATGCTGACGGAAGACGAACTGTTGTACCAGTACATGCTGGTGAAACGATTGGGATTTACCCCCCATCAGCGATCGGACTTCCAGTGAAATCGTCACTAGTCCCCAAGGGAAAGCGATCGTTTTGATTCGAGGCTCAGAGGTCTGGACTGAACTGATGACGCACCCTAGGGAACGATCGCTTGCGGGGGAAGGGGAATGTACTTCCACCCTAGGGGAATCACTTGGTAAACCTCCACCAATTGCGCTTTGCCCTTAAGGGATTGGGCTCCCCAAGACTGCAACTGCATTGCGGCTAAAATTTTGGGATCCGTGATCAAATGCTCGTAGGTGCTTTGGCCAATCAAAATGCGGCACGGGTAATCCATGCGCTCCTTGTCCCAACTCTCCAGACGGGAAGCCGTATTCACCGTATCCCCCAACACGCCATATTCCATCCGATCCCGTCCCCCTAAACTTCCAGCAATCACCCGACCGGTAAAAATGCCAATGCGCATCCGAGCCTGGGGCATGCCCTCGGCTAACCATTGCTCGTTGAGGGTCTCTAGTAATTTGACAATTTCAATGGCACACCGCACTGCACTTTTGGCATCATCAATGATTTCCTGGGGACGGCGGGCCATGGGCAGTCCAAAGACCGCCATAAACCCATCCCCGGTAAATTTGTTCACAATACCGTTGTGGGCACGAATCAGTTGCGTCACCGGATCGAGGGAATCGTTCAGCCAGTCCATCAGCACTTCTGGCTCCATGGTTTCCGCGATCGTACTAAAGTTACACAGGTCGGCAAATAGCACCGTAGCCACGAGGGGTTTCCCCGGTAACTTGCCCGACTTCAGCAGGGTGTCTCGTTGGGCCCAGAGGGCTTGTGCCACTTCAGGAGAGGTATTTTGTCCCAGTAAGCGCATGACCACTTGTTCGTGACGCTGGAACCGATAGGCCCGGTAGGCCAAGACTAACACCCAAATTCCCCACAGTCCCAGACCCGCTGAGACCAGGGGGAGCCAAATCATTAAGACCCGAAAGCTGTAGAGATTGCTGGCCAAGAGTGCAAGGCTGATCAGGGCAATGCCAATCGTAGACCAGAGGGGACGGCGCAGCAGGAAGCCCAGCCCCAAACCGCTACCGATCCACACTAAAACCCAGAGATCTTCGGCCCAAAGGGGCAGAAATCGCCGTTGTGCCTGACCCGCTAAACTTTTACTGAGGATTTGCTGCAACATCTGGCCATGGATTTCCACCCCTGACAAGAGAAATTCTTCCCGCAGCCCACTGCTATAGGGAGTCCGGAACATATCTTTGAGGCTGGGATCCACGGAGCCGATCAACACCGCCCGATCTCGAATTAAAGCCGGATCCACTTCTCCCGCTAAGAGTTGGGACAAGGACACTCTGGGCAGGGGCGTGCCGGAGTAATGGAGCAGAATTTGGTAGCCGGAGTGATCGAGGCGATCGTAGCCCCCGGAATAGGGTTGCAAGAGGTTAAAAGAATGACCGGCGATCGTAATATATTTCTCCGATCCTAGAACCAGAGGCACCGCATTCGGCTGGACTTGGGCCAAGTAGACCAAGGCGGCACGCAGCACAAAGCTATAAAAAGGCTCCTCTAAGGTTCCGACAAATAATAAAGAACGCCGAACCACGCCGTCGTTATCTAAGACCAGATCATTAAAACCCACCTGTTCGGGGGCCAAGGCAGGATGGGGAGCAATGCCAGAAACCTGCTCCTCAATGCCCAAGACATTGGGGTGTTGTAACGCAGCACGGAGGGCTTCGCCACCGGGGGGTTGGTCTAAATCTCGGTACAGATCCACCCCGATCACCCGAGCAGAGCCCTGATGTAAGGTTTCGATCGCGTTGGCTAAGATTTGATCATTCAGGGGCCAGCCATAGCGTCTGAGGTCATCAGCATCGATACCCACGATCGTAATGAAGGAAGATTCATGGGCAGCAGCGGGGTCTGCAGCAGAGTGTTGCGCTGAAGCTTCCCATTGCAGGAGGCGATCGTACCAGAGTAATTCCAGGGGCTCAAACAGCCCACTCCGCCGTCCCAAGCCAATGGCCACGACCACTGCTCCCAGGATTATAGTCCCCGTCAGAAATAATCGTGAGAGATAACGAATTTTGGGCATGGTCTTAGGAGATCAACGCTATCAGAATTACTACGGTAGGATAGACAGACATCGGGGTAGACAGGCAATGCTATCTCAACTATGATTCGTCCTTCACGCAACTGCACATTACTTTATGCAGAACTTTCGCAACTATTACGAGATTTTAGGGGTTATTTCCACCGCCACCGATGAAGAAATTAAGCGATCGTTCCGGCGGCTGGCTCGCCAATGTCACCCTGATTTAAATCCTGGAGATAAAGCCGCAGAGGAACGCTTTAAAATGATTGGGGAAGCTTACGAGATTCTCTCCGATGTCGATCGTCGGGCTCGCTACGATCAGTTTAGCCGCTATTGGAAACAAAAAGGATTTCAAAGCACCCCCACCCGCCGCACTAGTCAAGGCTGGAGTAGCCGTCCAGGCGATGGCATTGGCAACGACTTAGACTATGGTCAATTTCCCGATTTCAATACCTTTGTGGATGAACTCTTGGGGAAAGCCCCTAATAAGAGTACCCGCAATAGCTTTAGTCGTACCACCACTCGTCGAGTCGTGCGGCCAGATCCCAGCCGCTCTACCTCCCCTTCCGCCCCCCGTTCCACCCCCCAGGAGCGCACCTTTACCAATCGGGTCAAAACCTCCCGCACCGTCACCGCCCGCCCGTCGGCCCAGAAAAGCTTAGCGGCTCCTAGCGATCCAAGGGACAGCCGCAGCCCAAATCCCCTCCGGGATTATCGTCCCGGCATTACTAAAACCGCCTATACCATTCCTACCCGCCCCCCTCAACGGGATGTGGAAGCCAAGTTAGTGATCTCCTTAGACAAGGCCTATCAAGGGGGCATAGAACGGGTGCGGATGGAAGGGGATCGCATGGTGGAAGTGGAAATGCCGGGGGGCTTGGTCTCCGGTCAAAAAGTGCGTTTACGCGGTCAAGGCATCAATGGGGGGGATCTCTATCTGCTCATTGAAATTTTGCCCCATCCCCTGTTTCGCTTAGAGGGGGCGGATGTGCATTGTAAACTCCCCATCACCGCGATCGAAGCCACCCTCGGTATACCCATTGCGGTGCCCACCCTAGATGGCTTCGTGGAAATGTCCTTACCCGCCGGGGTACGATCGGGGCAATCCTTCCGCTTAGCGGGGAAAGGCTACCCCTGTGCCGATGGGGGCCGGGGCGATCAAATTGTGGTCTTAGAGGTGTTAATTCCCCCCAGTTTGACCGCAGCGGAACGCAACCTCTATGAACAACTCTACGCCCTAGAAAGTTTTAAGCCCCGCCAGAAAATTGGAGAATGAAGCAAGTCTGCTGGTCACCACTGGTGACGCTGATCCCTCCCCCCAGGCGCTCCATCATCCCCTTAACCAGGGCCAGTCCTAAGCCGGTTCCCCCCTGTTTCCAGGGATCGTTGCTGGCAATGCGATAAAACTTTTCAAAAATTTTGCTTTGTTCCTCCGGGGCAATTTCCACCCCAAAGTTACAAACTTCCAGGTAGAGGTTGCCGTCTTGGGGATAGGCTTTAATGTGGATCACCCCCCCGGGGGGCGTATATTTACAGGCATTATTCACTAACTCCGCCACAATCCGTTCGAGGCTGCTGCTGTCGGTGCGGAGGCTTTCTAAATCCTCGGGAATGTCTAACTGTAGAGATTGCTCACGGCTATGGATACGATCGTTGAATAATTGTAAGTGGGAGGGCAGCCAATCCTGGAGGGTAATATATTCCCATTCAACGGATTGGGCATTGGCTTCTAAGCGTTGCAGATCGAGTAAGTCATTGATGAGTTGAATTTCCCGCTCACATTCCTTGCGGAGGATCATCAGGTAATGCTCAATGCGCTGACGAACTTCCTCCTGTCCGACCTCGACAATTTTCTGAGTGGCAATATCCAACATCCGAATCGCCATTTTCATATTGGCCATGGGGGTGCGCAATTCATGGGAGACGGTGCTCAAAAATTCATCTTTGAGGCGATTCAGTTTTTCCAATTCTTTAACTTGGGCTTGGGCCGCTTCGTAGAGCTTAGCCTGACGTAAGGCAATGGCACATTGGTTGGCAGCCTGTTGGACAAAGCGAATTTCAAACTCACTAAAGGCGTAGTCACACCGGTTGACTAGCCATAGATCCCCCAACACCCCTTCATTATCAAAAATGGGGCAGGCTAACATCGCAACGCGGCCCCGCACCGGACTCGGGGTGATGGAGCAAAACTGAAAATATTCCGCTTCTAGCAGTTGGTTATAGAGTTCGGGATAATCATTCATCCGAGCGACCCGTCCCTGGGAGGCGGGAATATTGCGGGCGTACTCGTAATAAATGGTGGAGGTAGATTGGGCGAGGTCGTAGAGGGCCGCGTTACAACTGCTGGCCTTCAGGGCCAGAGCCAGTTCCTTGACCGCCTGTTGCAAAATCTGATCTTGATCGAGGCTATCCCGCACCCTATCCGTAATCCGCTTGAGCATCGCTTCCCAAGCGATCGCCTGCTCTAGCTGTTCGGTATGTTGCTGCACCTTTTGTTCAAGCTGCAGGTTCAATTGTTCAACGGGAGAAGAAAAGTGCGGGGGCGATCGTAACACCACGATCGCCCCTTGTTCGATCGTCATGATCTGATAGTCCAGCCCATGGGCCCGTAACACGCCCCCCCCCTCCGGAGGTGGCCAATCTGTACCCACTCGCGATCGTTCCCCCTCATCCCAATAGCGATCGAGAAAATCTGTAAAGCTTAGCCCCAGGAGGTTGTCATTCAATAAATCGGCGGCGCGTTGATTGGCATAGGTAATGGTAGGACCCTGATCTGTCCCTGACATAATCCATAACCAACCGTCTGTACTCTGCTCTAGCAGCGTAGCGATCGTGTCTAGGGAAAGCGAGGATGTAAAATCCACCAACGTTGATCACCCTTTCAATAGCTGTTTGATGGTAGACAGTAACTCACTTGGTTCAAAGGGTTTATTCAGATAAGCATCTGCACCTTGCTTCAGCCCCCAGTAATGATCAAACTCTTCACTTTTTGAAGAACACATGATCACGGGTAAATCTTTCGTTTTGGGATCACTTTTCACCCGACGGCAAAAATCATAGCCGTTCATTTCTGGCATGACAATATCAAGCACAATCAAGTCGGGAAGGGCTCCCCCACCCTGCACCTTACCGAGGGCTTCTACCCCATTGGATGCTGTATCCACCTCAAAGCCATGACTTTTGAGTAGATCACTCATCATAGTGCGGTAGGCATCACTATCTTCTACAACTAGGATGGTACTCATTGGCTAACCTCTGGGTGACAGTCACGAACGAAATACAGTGTAAACAGTGTCAGTAGAATCGGGAGAGGGATCCCCGCAGACGCTCGTCTGGTCTAGAAAACACACTGTATTAACAGTAGCAGAAATCAGGTTCAACGTCTCAGGGCCGCTGATTCCCTCAAAACTATCCCTTGTCCCCCTCGAAAACTGCAAAATTTGGCAACCAACTTAAGGCGGAAACTGGCGAAGCCGCTTTCCCCAATGCATCGAGGTTTCCCCTGTCCACGGGGATCAACCCTCGCTCTCGTCAGGGTTTTAGGACATCATAGGGGGACAGAGAGAGACCCCGAAAACATTGCATCCCAAAGCTTTAGGCAGTAATCTGAAGGAGCAATCTGGCGGCGCTAAGGATCGAGAGACATGACAGCACAGAATAAGGCCCTCTTTAAGATTTTAGTCGGAGCAGCTTGGATTGATGGCACCATCCAAGCGGAAGAACGGGAATACTTACGCCGCAAAGCCGACGAACAAGGTCTGGCGGATGATCCGGAAATTCGTCCCCTGTTATTTGAACTGGTTCAGATTCAACGGGATATTTGTTACCGCTGGATTCAAGAGTACTTGGGGGACAACCCCAGTTCTGAAAGTTGTCAGGATCTCATTGAAGCCCTGAGTGGTCTGATTTATAGCGATGGCAACGTAGACACGGAAGAAGCAAAATTGCTTTCTCGGATTCAATCCCTCGATCCTAGTGCAAACCCCACGGAGAGCAAACAGAATAGCTTGCTGAAGTCGGTGCAAAAACTCTACCGAGATTGGATGAAACTGCAATAGGGCGTTGCATCCATTCACGCTCAAAGGGTTCACAATCAGGTCTAGCCTGAGGGGATGACGTGCCCTAGACCAAACGACAGGGACAGGACAGATTGCGCCGCCCGGTCGTTATTTTTTGCCCCGTGCGGGGAAAGCCCAAAAATTTAAGGGAAGAGTGCGGAGCGGAGCGCCATACTCTTCTGCCTCTTCCCCCTGAAGTTAATGGCCCAAAAGGGCAGAGCATCAAGAATTCAGCGA
>JBEAPM010000164.1:0-11863 GCA_041164445.1 Cyanobacteriota bacterium | reverse complement strand
ATACTATTATAGCACATTTAGATGCCGATCAGCTTATCAGCCACAGAAGATGAAAAAGAAGAGGTTTGATACCCATTTTGAGATCAAAGGAAGAAGTGGAAGCCTGATAGGGCTTATGTTCATAAGGCTTATGTTCCCAAGTTTTAGCCCCATGAACTCCGTGAACACTGGATTTTTGCCAGGTTTGATGAGCATTGGAGTGAGAATGGTAAGGGTTACTGGAGCCAGAATGGGTATGATCTCCCTGGAAGGTGTGATGGGAGGTGTGGTGATGAGAGCTATGATGATCAGAACCGTAATGACTGGAACCGTCCCAACTGGAGGACGAATCGAATGGAAGAGACGACATCAGGAAGACCTCAATACCTCAGGGATTGTCTTAGTCTAGCCCTGAAGTTTGTCAGGGTCAAGTGTCCTGTCGGAGATTAGGGTAAACTAATGATGTCAGCGATATGTTGATTGATTTCAGAAAACCCCAACCATGCAAGAACAGCCTATTCCTCAAATAAAAAACCTGCGTGAGCAGGCCGGACTGAGCCAGACGGAGTTGGCATTCTTGGTCGGGGTCAGTGTGGATACGATCGCTAATTGGGAAAATGGACGGCGGGGTTTAGATTGGTTTGAACGCTTTATTCGACTCTGTACGGCTCTGCGTTGTAAGCCACAGGAGTTGATTGAGTACCGCTCTCAAACGCAAACGATCGTAACGCCTACCGCTTCTACCGAGTCGGAACAACTCATGCAGCAACGGTTAGATGAGTTAAAACAAAAACTACTGGGATAAGGGTTAAGAACGATCGTTACTCTTCCCAAAAGTCCCGATCGAGTATTGCTTCGAGTGTAGATTCATAGGGCCACTCATTGGGAAAAGTGGTTTTAGGATAATCTTGATGTACCTTTTTTAGCGATCGTTTCCAAGCTTTTGTAAAACTTTCGGGCCAATGGGTTGTTAAGCTAGGCGTATCTTCTAGTAAAAAACTAAGCTCTAGTCGCTGGGTACGCACCGTCCGCTCCCAGCCATTGTAATCGTAGGGAGAATCTACATACAGTCGCTTCAGTAAATGCTCTAAAATGATGATTAAGCGACTCACTAAAGCATTACGCTGAGAAATTCCCAAAGATTCCACCTCCTCAATTAAGTTTTCTAAATCTAGATTGTCAAAATCCCGCGCCCTCAGCTTTGCGGCGGTATCTTCAGACCACAAGAGAAAATCCTGTTCGTAGAGAGATTTTTTTTGGCTAATAACTTCAATCATGATTCAATCTCCCAATATCTTTGGTTGAGTAAGGTCTCTACATCCGTGGAATAGGGAAAACGATCGGGAAAAGTTACCTGAGGATAATCTTCCCGCACAGTCTCTAGGGCAACACTCCAGGCTTCTTGAACATATTCATTCCAAATTGACTTTAAGCTAGGTGAACTTTTGATCAAAAATCTGAGATCGGTGCGTTGAGTTCGGACAGTGCGTTCCCATCCGTTATAATCCTCTGGTAATTGCACATATAAACGCTTTAGTAAATGTTCAAAAATGACCACTAAACGGCTTAAAAGTTCTTTACGGTCCGATCGTCCCAAGGACTCAACCTCCTCAATTAAATTTTCTAAATCTAGATTTTCAAAATCCCGCGCTCTCAGCTTTGCGACTGTATCTTCAGACCACAAGAGAAAATCCTGTTCGTAAAGGGATGTCTTTTGTAATTCTGTTACCATTTTAATAACCTCAATTTACAACTGAAACGATCAGTGGTAAGGATTAGACTGCTGAAACCGTTGTGTGGTGCGCGCCCTTCGGACGCACACCACACAACCCATTTAGGATTGCTGTACTGACTTGGTTATAAATTAACAACGCTCCATCAGTCCATATTTCGGCATAGCCTAAATCCACATCTCCTAAGTCTCTAATGGACACCCAGTAATCGTAATGCCCTCAAGATGCCCGTCAATTCCACTGCCAGCGATCGTTTTCTTCCATTACAGCCCGAGGCGCATCACTGGCTAACCAAGCCTGTGCCGTAGCCTCTTGCTGAAGGTAGGCATCCCAAAGCGCGGTGCTGAGAGCCAGAGTAACTCGATGGTGGTTGGGATTACGGGGATACCGATCTGTTGCCAGGGGGGCATCGCCAAAGGCTGAATGCTCAGCATCTTTTAGTACGACTTCATATTTATCCCCTGGGGGTAGAGCGGAAAAGACCGCCAGTCGAGAGGCGAGGTCAATGTTACCAATGGAGGAGACATCAGCGGTTCCCGTCATTAACAGCGAGGGAATGTGAACGGAACGAAAGGCCTGGTGAGGATCTTCTTTCTGGGGACTGCTGGGACTGAGTAAGACCATGGCTTGAATGCGATCGTCTTGAAACAAGGGCCGGCCAAAAAAACGCTGTCCTCCGATCGCTTGGGCCGTGATTGCTCCAAAGGAATAACCCCCCATGCCGATGCGGTTTAAATCTAAGGATTTGACCCAATCCTGCTCCGGATCGCGTTGCCAGGCTTCGAGTTGATCTAAAACCGCTGGAACATCTTTGACCCGTAATAAAAAATTCTCAACGCTAGCCGCCTCCGCTAAGGCTTTATAGCGGTGCTCTGGAGCCACCGATCGCCAAACGGTTTCGTCACTGCCTAAATGCTGTAGGGCAATCACGGCATAGCCTCGGGCTGCCCAATGGCTGGCTAAATAGCTCAAGCCAGCACGGGAGCCCCCAAGCCCATGGCTGAGCAGAATGACGGGGACGGGGTTCGATTGAGGCAGCAAGGATTGGGGAAGGTAAACCCGGAGGGGAATCGATCGATCTCGCGTCGAATCCAGAACCTCTAAATCTCTGATTTCGTAAGATTGCTCAGGGAGAAGGGATAAGGGATCGTAAGGGGCAGAAACGATCGTTGAGGGTATTTCAGGAGAAAGGCTTTGGGCGTTACTTGGGGATGCTGGAACGATCAATGCGGTTCCCGTGACCCATAAGATACTGCTCAGGGCAATGAGCAATGCCTTTCTCCTGACCAACATAGATTCACCTCCCTCTGGTGTTTGCTTGATCCCTAGCCGTAGCGGAAAATAGCAGCTCCCCAAGACAGCCCGGCCCCAAATCCTGACGCGGCCACCACATCTCCGGGTTTGACCTGCCCCCCTCGAATCGCTTCATCTAGCATTAAAGGGATTGTGGCGGCGGAGGTATTGCCATAGTGGGCTAAGTTGCTCAAGACTTTGTGGCGAGGAATACTCAAGCGATCGGCCACGGCATCTAAAATCCGTTGATTAGCCTGGTGTAGGAGCAGCCAGTCCACCTCAGCGGTGGTTAAACCGGCCCGAAATAAGGCTTTTTCTAACACTTCTGGCACCTGCTGCACGGCAAAGCGGTACACTTCCTTACCATTCATGGTAATGGGGTGATAGCGCCCCTGACTAAGGGTGGCTTCGGGTAGCAGGGGATAGGGGGTGGGTTGATAGCTCAGGTTCAGGCAGCGATTTTGGGTTCCGTCACTCCGTAATTCAAAGCCGAGGAGATGATTGGTGTCACTGGCCTCTAAAACGATCGCTCCAGCCCCATCACCAAACAGCACACAAGTCCCTCGATCGCTCCAATCGACCCAACGGGAGAGCATATCTGCGCCAATCAACAAAATGCGTTGGTAGGTGCCATTTTGGATAAACTGGGCAGCGGTGACAAAGCCAAAGAGAAACCCGGAGCAGGCGGCGGTGAGGTCGAAGCCCACGGCCCGGGTTGCCCCTAAACGGTGTTGCACCGCCACCGCACTACCAAAAAGGTCATCTGGCGTTGAAGTTGCCAGAATAATTAAATCCAAATCAGTGGCTTGTAACTGGCAAGAAGCGATCGCGGCTTGGCCGGCTTGCAGGGCTAAGTCAGTTAAAGATACGTCAGGAGAGGCTAAACGCCGCTCCTGGATACCCGTCCGAGTCCGAATCCACTCATCGGAGGTATCCACAACAGCACTGAGGGCATCATTACTGACGTTTGTTGCGGGAGTAGCAGAGCCATGCCCTGTAATTGCAATACCGATCACTGTATCCTCTAAACCTCGTTATACCTTGTCAGTTTTGAGTTGTAAGTTTCCCTTTAGAGTTTCAAGCCTTGAAGCAACCGTTTAAACTCAAAACTGAAAACTTCAAACTGAGACCTTCGACCTTATCCCACTGGGGAAGGAGAACTCAGGGGAGCGGGGGGCTGGGTTTCCTCGCCACGCCGTTCTTTCTTCGGTCGATTCATGAGGTGCTCTAAAACTCGATGATCCACGGCTTCCTTGGCAAAACGAATGGCATGAAAGATAGATCGGGCTTTGGAACTGCCATGGCTAATCACACAAATACCGGCAACCCCTAAGAGCAGACCACCGCCGTGCTCTGCGTGATCCATCCGCTGCTTAATCCGGCGCAGGTTGGGCTTGAGCAAGCTACTGCCAACTTTGCCATGCAACCCCCGAGGCAGTTCTTCCTTGAGAATATTAAGCAAGGCTTCTCCCATGGCTTCGGCAAATTTGAGCAGGGCATTCCCCACAAAACCATCGCAGACAATAACATCAAATTGCCCCGAGAGGACATCTCGCCCCTCTGCATTGCCCACAAAGCAAATTTCCGTATTTTTTTCTAGCAGTTGATGGGCCCGCAAAACCAAGTCATTCCCTTTGGAAGACTCTTCGCCAATGCTGAGTAGCCCAACGCGGGGTGTGGGAATATTTTGAATCCAATGGCTATAGGTGGATCCCATGACTGCAAATTGTTCGAGGAATTTGGGACGGCAGTCTACGTTGGCTCCCACGTCTAGCACCAACACCTGTTTGCCAGAGACTACGGTGGGGAGCATGACCCCAATGGCGGGCCGATCGACCCCTGGGAGGCGACCTAGGCGAAGCAAGGCTGCGGCCATAGCTGCCCCAGAGTGACCGGCGGAGAGAACCGCGTCTGCATCTCCGGTCTTGACTAAATTCATAGCCACGTTGATAGACGATCGGGGTTTACGGCGAAGACTGGTCATGGGATCATCGCCCATGGCAATGACATCTTCGGCTGGAACGATCGTAATTTCGTTGGGATCGAGATCCCGCGCTTCTAAGCAAGCTTTAATTTGAACCGGGTCACCCACCAGAGAGATGGCCACATCTAGCTCTTGATGAGCCCGATATGCGCCCAGGACAACCTCTTGGGGTGCATAGTCCCCCCCCATTGCATCAATTGCAATCCGCGTGCGAGTCAAAGCCATGAGCAACTGTTTGAGAAATCGTAAAAATTGTAGCAGAAGCAGTCTTCTGACCCATCATCCCTCAGAAGGGTACAAACCGGAATAGGGTGGGTAGGCTGAGAGCAGTTTAAATTCAAAGGGGTTAGGGATTAGGGGAGAATTTTGAATTTTGAGTTAGGGATTAGGGGTTAGGGGTTAGGGGTTAGGGAAGAATTTTGAATTTTGAATTTTGAGTTAGGGATTAGGGAAGGTACTATCTATTCCCTTATCACCTATCCCATATCCCCTATAACCTATCCCCTATCCCCTATCCCCTATAACCTATCCCCTATAACCTAAAGAATCCCGTGGGTTTCTAGATAGGTGACAATTTTCCCGACACTTTCCTCCAGGCTTTCCAAGTCTGTACGGCACTCCACTTCTGGGTTTAAGGGTGCTTCATAGGGATCATCAATTCCCGTAAAGTTCTTGATTTCACCCGCCCGAGCCCGAGCGTATAACCCCTTGACATCCCGATCTTCACAGACATTGAGGGGAGCGTTGACAAAAACTTCAACAAAGTCGCCGATCGTTTCTCGGACTTCTTCGCGAATTGCACGATAGGGGGAGATGGCGGAGACTAAAACAATTACGCCGTTACGGGTCAGCAAGTGGGCAACAAAACCAATCCTGCGGATATTGGTATCCCGATCTTCTTTGCTGAAGCCTAGACCTTTGGTCAGGTTTTCCCGGACAATGTCGCCATCTAGTCGCTCTAACTTACAGTTACGCTCCCGGAGAATAATTTCTAAAGCATCACTAATAGTGGTTTTTCCGGCACCACTGAGTCCCGTAAACCAAAGAGTTACACCGCGTTGATTCATGTTAGGTTCTAAATTTACGCAAAATTAATCTGAGTTCCACCGGATCGGATCGTCTGATCACGGGGAGAACCCCTGCGATCGTTTTGTCGATCTATCTCGGTGGTTTGCCCTTCTCAGCCTACCGCAAAGCGGTCTGTTCTTAGAAACAAAGACGGGCGGCAGGGGGTAGACTCTTACGCCATCCTCTGCCGCCTAAACTAGGGGCTGTCATGAGTTAACGACGCGCCCTAGGTAACCGATAGCCGTCACATCAGGGAAATTTAGTACGTTTCCACATGCCAACGGTGGGCCTTCTTGAGATCCTTCTGGTAGGCAGACCAGTCTACGCCATCCTTCGCTGCAGCATGGGTTAGGGCTGCATCAATGCCTTCTTCCATGCCCCGCAACCCGCAAATATAGGTGTGGGTTTTCTCTTCTTGGATCAGTTTCCAAAGATTATCGGCCTGCTCGGCAACTCGATCCTGGATGTACATCTTGCCGCCTTCCGCGTTTTTCTGTTCGCGGCTAATGGCATAGGTGAGGCGGAAGTTATCGGGATATTGTTCTTGCATGGCTTCCAACTCCTCTTTGTAGAGAATGTTGGGGGTGTAGGGAACGCCGAAAATCAACCAAGCAAATCCTTTGAATTGGTATTCGGGGTTGAGCTTTCGTTCATCGTCTTTGAACATCCGCCAGAGGAAGGCCCGGAAGGGAGCAATACCGGTACCGGTTGCCAGCATGATGATTTTGGTATCTTCTTCTTCGGGCAAGAGCATTTCTTTGCCCACTGGGCCGGTGATTTTAACCTCTGCCCCTGGTTTTAGATTGCAGAGGTAGGTGGAACAAACGCCATAAACTTGTTCGCCGGTCTTGGGATCTTTGTATTCTAACTGACGAACACAAAGGGATACGGTCTTATCGTCAAGGTTGTCGCCGTGGCGGGTTGAGCCAATGGAGTAGAGACGGAGCTTGTGAGGCTTACCGTTTTTATCCTTACCTTCGGGGATAATGCCAATACTCTGTCCCTCAAGATAGCGGAGGTTTCCTTCAGAGAGATCAAAGGTGATGTGCTGCACAATGCCGGTGCCGCCTTCACCAACGAGGGCTTCGTTGGATACGCACTTACCGATGTAGGGAGAATTGGGGCGATATAGGTTAACGGGAATATCACTTTTGGCTTTAGCTGCGGGTTTGGCAGCCGGAGCCGGTGGTGTGGCGGGAGGTGTAGGGGTAGCGGTGGGGGGGCTACTAGGTTCGGGCACCGACGCAACGCTCACCATTTTTGAACGGTAGCTGCTACTTTCATCGCTGTTATACGGAAAAATATTAACGATGCTGCCGCCGAGTCGATTGATCCGTTGCATTTCTTGGTTCATCCGCCCATAGGGAACCAACACATACTGACTACCACTACGACGGATACTATACTCATTTTTGTCAGACTCTGGAGATTGGCGCAGTCCTTGCACTTCAAAGACAAAGAGTCGGCTACCAGAGGGGGTGTTACTAGCGCCACCAACAACATTGGGGTTATACATTACTCCGTATTCTCTCCAAACCAGTGAAAATTTAATCTTAATAATTTAGCCTATCATTGAAGTTTAACCCTAGCACTAAGGATCGAGAACTTTATTGGGGCTTCATTGAGGTTCAAAGGGGACTCGTTCCCTAACCCATGCCTAATCCCGTGGGGTCGTTAGAGGGCTTTCCACTGAAAGCGGAAAAATTTAATGGAAGAGTGCGGCGCGGAGCGCCGCACTCTTCCGCCTTAAGTTGGTAGCCCGTTAGAGATAGCAAAAATAAATTCGAGATTGTAGGATGGGATACAGACCGTTGGATCTCCTCTCCTGGCTTGCTGTTCTCAGGGTTCTGGGAAATCTAAGTCCAAAGTCTCACCCTGGGAACGTTATGAATATCTTGCTCGTTGAGGTGGATTTATCCCTTCGTTCCAGTCTCATCCAGACGTTGCGGGAGCATCGTTACCAACCGAGTGCGGTTACGGCCAAGGTGGCTTTAGCGTTGGTGAAGCTGAATCCCTATGGGTTGATTGTGCTGGATGCAGAAGCGATGGAATCTGAGGGGATAAGTCTCTGTCGTCAGTTGCGATCGTTGGGCTATACCAACCCGATTTTGATGCTGATTAGGGCGAAGGCTGATGGGGAGGCGATCGCTGGGTTTGAAGCAGGGGCCAATGATTATCTCGAAAAGCCTGTTGATCTCAGCTTGTTTTTGAGCAAGATACGGACTTGGTTACGGCGTAGTGGGGCGGCGGTGGGGACAAAGGAGAGAAACGGGGCAAGTGGGACTCAGCCCTTCGCGACAACCTGTGATTGGGGGGCATTGTCTTTAGATTGGCAAGCGGCCCGCATTACCTGGCAGGATCAGGAGATTCCCTTGACCAGTACGGAATATAAGTTGCTGGAATTGCTGCTGCGTAACCCCGATCGCATTTTTAGCCGCAGTGCCATTCTCGATCGGCTCTGGGATGATGAAGCCCCCACAGAACGGGCCATTAATACCTATGTGAAGGACATCCGCAAAAAGCTAAAAACCGCAGGACTCACGGAAGAAATTATTGAAACGGTCTATGGGATGGGCTATCGCCTTAAACCTTTACCGGCCAGATCGGGTGGTCTGAGTCCTCAGATGAAGGCTCTCAATCCTAGAATTTTGGCCCTGATGCAGCAGTTTCGGGAACGGTTGCCGGAACGTTTAAAAATTTTAGATCAGGCCAATGCCGCGTTGAAAAAGGGTCAACAGAGTTCAACCCTGCTGGATTTAGCTCAACAAGAAGCCCACAAATTAGCGGGATCCCTGGCGGGTTTTGGCTATCCGAACGGCTCTACCTTGGCCCGATCGATAGAGCATCTCCTCCGGCTCAATCGGACGTTTTCCCCTCAGGAAATTGAGGAATTTGGCCAACGAGTGAACGCCTTGCAAGAGGAACTGAATCTTCCTGCAGATCTGGAAACAGCGGAGGCGGATCATCCTAGTCGGGTCTGTGGAACCGGAGCAGGTTCGGCCCCGGCTAAACCGTGCTGGTTACTGGTGATTGACGATGATGCAGATTTAACCGATCGTTTGGTACTGGAAGGGCCCGCTTGGGGATTGTCTCTGGAAGTGTTACCGGATCCCAGCCTTGCCCGTCCTTATCTAGAGCAATTTATTCCCGATGCGGTTTTACTGGACTTAAGTTTTCCGGACACCGAGGAAGATGGTCTTGCTTTTCTGCACCATCTCCGCACCCTTTTCCCCAAGTTACCGGTGGTAGTGTTTACCGGCCGCAATAGTCTCCACGATCGCTTAGCGGTCTCTCGTTTAGGGGCTCAGGGGTTTCTCCACAAACCCGCTACGATCGCCCAAATTTTTGAAAAAGTTCAGCAGGTCTTACCCCAGAGGCATTCCCCCGAGGCTAAGGTCTTAATCGTGGATGATGACCTAGACAGCTTAGACTTGTTGACCACGCTGTTAAGCCCTTGGGGGCTGACCCTGGTCACCCTGAATGATCCGAGACGCTTTTGGGACGTGTTGTTAGAAACCCGGCCCGATTTGGTCTTGTTAGATTTGGAAATGCCGATGGTCAGTGGTTTAGAGCTTTGTCAAATCGTGCGCCAGGATGCGGAATGGGGCAATCTGCCTCTATTGGTGGTGACCGCCCACACCAATGCCCACGCTTTACAACAGGCTTTTGCGGCGGGGGCAGATGATTTTATTCCCAAACCAGTGTTAGGGGCGGAACTGGTGACCCGAGTGCTCAGCCGCCTTAAACGGTATTGAGGACTGGATAGGGTTCATGGCCTCTGATCGCTTTCCACTGAAAGCGAAAAAATTTAATGGCGGAGTGCGGCACTCTGCCGCCTCAAGTTGGTAGCCCCTCTCATTGCAAAGGATGTCGTCGTGTTATTCCCTAGTGACTCTATTCTCAATACTGCCAACACTGCCAATTCTGAAGAGGCTGAAGCATCCCAGGGAGAGGGTGAAGCGAGCAATGAGCGTCTGCTGCAATTGACCCTGTCCAGCATTGAGGCGGGAACTTGGCATTGGGATATTCTCAAGAATCGGCTGACCTGGAGCGATCGGCTCGGGGAGTTGCTGGGGTATCGTCCGGGGGAAGTTACCCCTAGCCTGCAAGCTTGGTACGATCGGATTCATCCTGAGGATCTGGAAGAGACCCATCAGGTACTGTGGCGAGCCCTAGACAATCATGGACTAGGGCAGGTGGAATATCGGGTTATTCATGCCGATGGCAGTGTGCATTGGTTACTGGTCAAAGGGCAGGGGTTTTATGATTCCTCCGATCGTCCGGTGCGGATGTTGGGCATTGCCATGGAGATTACCAAGCGCAAACAGGCAGAACTGGCGTTAAAAAAGCAAATAGAGCAGGAATATTTGCTCAACGAAATCGCGCAGGAAATTCGTCGATCGCTCCAGGTGGATGAGGTTTTATCCATTGCGGTGCATCGGGTTCGGGCCTTTTTGGAAGCCGATCGCGTCATCATTTTTCGTTTCCATCCTGATGGGCAGGGGGATGTGATTATGGAATCCGTTGGAAAACCCTGGAGTGCCATCCTGTCCACCACCATTTTTGACCCGTGCTTCCACGATCGCTATATCGAAGCCTATCGCCAGGGGCACATTGGCATGATGACCAATATCGATGCTCCTGGCGTGACTCCCTGCTATGTTCAACTGCTCCAACAATTTGAGGTGAAAGCCAACCTGGTGGTTCCCATCTTACAAAATGAGCGGCTTTGGGGCTTGTTGATTGTTCACCAGTGCGCTGCCCCCCGAGAGTGGCAACCGGCGGAGGTAGCAGCGGTACAAAGACTCTCCACCCAGTTAGCAATTGCCCTGAAACAGGCTGAACTCTATCAACAACTCCAGTTGGAGTTGCAGGAGCGCCAACAAAGCGAACAGAAAATTCGAGAACAGGCCGCTTTATTAGACCGTGCCCATCAGCTTCTGCGCTTATTTATTCGCTATGCGCCCGTGGGCATTGCCATGTTCAATCGAGAAATGCAATATGTGGCGGCTAGTCAACGCTGGATTGATGAATACGCTTTAGGTTCCATAGAATCAATTTTAAATCGCTGCCACTATGACATTTTTCCGGAGATTCCAGAACGTTGGAAACAGATTCATCAACGCTGTCTCGCCGGAGCGATCGAGAAATGTGATGAAGATATATTTGTACGGGAAGATGGTACAACGCAGTGGATTTCCTGGGAGGTACATCCCTGGTATCAGGCAGATCAAGAAATTGGTGGCATTATCATTTTTTCGATCGATGTCAGTAGCCTAAAACAATCTCAACAGGATCTACAGGTTAGCCAACAGCAAATCCAAAGACAATTGGCGGAAATTGAAGCGATTTATCAGTCGGCACCGATTGGCTTAAATGTGCTCGATCGGAACCTCCGTTTTGTTCGCATTAATGAACGCCTCGCAGAAATTAATGGGCTATCGGTTGAGGAGCATCTAGGCCGCAGTGTTCGAGAAGTATTGCCCGATTTAGTAGGAGCGGCGGAACAATTATTACAGACCATTATAGAAACAGGCGAACCCCTGATGAATGTAGAAATTCGTGGGAAAACGCCTGCTCAGCCTGGCGTTGAACGGATTTGGCTAGAGAGCTTTTTACCCCTCAAGGAGGGGGATCAGGTGATCGGGATTAGCACGGTTTGTGAAGAGATAACGGAGCGGAAAAGGCTATCGAGCCAAAGCGAAATTTAAAGGCGTGAAGGACAAGGTATAAAATACTACTCAGAAAAAAAGCCCCAGGATGTCCCCTAAGGGCTTTAGATGGTTCTAGTAAAAACAAGTGAGAA
>JBEAPM010000163.1:0-3812 GCA_041164445.1 Cyanobacteriota bacterium | reverse complement strand
TGACCTGTGGCGATCGTTGTGATCTCCCCTAGATTTTCCATCCGCTTCAGGGCCGAGAGTACGGAGCGGGCATTGGGGCCCATTAAACAATCGTAGTAGTAGCGAAAATCCCCCTCGATCGTTTTGAAATCTTCGTCATAGGTGGCATCACTGCAATAGTGCATCCCAAACGCATCGCAGGTATAGAGAATTTCCGTTTTACGATCGTAGGTAAAAATGGTATCGGGCCAGTGAAGATTTGGGGCACTGACAAACTCTAGAACATGATCCGCACCCAATTCCAAAGTATCCCCACTTTTGACCTGCTGCTTCTTGTAGGGACGATGCACCATATTATCGAGAAACTGCAGAGCCACCTTAGAACCCACCACCGTAATATTGGGATTGAGTTCGAGTAAATCCCGCGTTAAGCCACTGTGATCCGGCTCTGTATGGCTAATAATTAAATAATCAATGCGGGCAGGATCAATCAGTCCCTGCAGGGCATCCAGATACAGTTGACGGAATTTTTCGTGGGAACTATCCACTAAGGCCACTTTTTCCCCTTCGATTAAAAAGGAATTATAGGTGGTTCCATTTTGTAAACCAAACTCAATATCAAAACGGCTTCGATCCCAGTCTAGAGAGCGAATCGTTTGGGTCTTTGCCGCGATCGTTTCCACCGCCAGGGTTAAACGGGGTGTTTTTAATTCATGCGCCGTAGTTGTGGCAGCAACCATAACAATTCTCCTTTCTATAGTTGAAATTTAAGCAACTTTATCCGTTGCACACCTCGAAAAAGTTAAAACGAGATTTCTCTGGCTCCGCAGGAGTCGGAATTGTGGCAGGCAACAACGCTGACCACTAAACTTCATCGAGGTGTCTTTTTGATCTACAGGGCTACATTCATAGCCGTCTGCTCTCTATTCTATCGGTTTATTCCCAGGGCAATCCTTAGAAATCCTAGGGCAACCTATAAGGGAGAATAATTTGAAAGAGCGGCCGGTTTTGAGGGGGAAAGCCTTCACTGCAGCCCTGACGACCAGCAGAACAAGCCACTGAAGGCGGAAGAGTGCCGATCCCTAGGCTTCGTTTTCCTTGGCCTTTTCCTTAGCGTCCTGAGCAAGTCCTGTGAGTTGTAGATCACTTAAGTTTAGGGAAGCGAGAATCTGACCGGCGATCGTGAGGTAACATTCTTCCTTCAGTTGCAGATCGCCCATTTCTCGAATCACCGCTTCATAACAGCGGCGATAAAGCTGAACTTGTTGTTCAATTTTTACCTTGAGATCTGCCGGAAGCGTGGCTCCTTGACCTTGCAAGGTGGGAACCAGCGGCGGCTCTAAAACGAGGGGCTTATCCGGCTCGGGGGAACTCTGGGGCGCACTCCGGGGCATACTTCGAGTTAAGTGGGTGGGCCGGGCAGGCAGTTTGGGGGCAGTGTGTTCAGGGGGTTGCGGAGGTGGAGCCTCTAACTTGCCCAGAAACATGTACTGTCCTTCAAATTTAGTGACATTCACCCGATCGCCGACGCGAAGGGTGGCTAAGACTTGAGGCATGTGAATCGGGGCAATCACCTGGGTTTGATCCGCGAGTTGAACGGTAATTTTGCCGTCATTTTCCTCCTCGTGAATCTGGGTAATAAAACCGGTTTCAAAGACGACATCATCTCCAGCGATCGTTGGTAAACTCTCACCATCTTGCTTCTTTAAACTCCGAAATTGTGCCACCCGTAACCCGGGGTTACCGGAACTAGAGAGAACTTCTGAACTGATTTCCACCCGATATTGCGCTTCAACTTCGTCTACTCCTCCAAAGACAATATGATCATTGTGCTCTAGTTGCCGTTCCTTACAGGTTTGGTGATTAACTTGGATACCGTTGGCGCTCGGACGACCTTGAGCATCTCCATCAATAATGCGGTACCGGTAGCCCCCCGTGGGGGTGGGTGTTCTCAGCAAAATCGCGTGGCGACGGGAAATGGATTTTGCCCCCAGAACGATCGCACAGTTTGGATCTCGCCCGATGGAATAGGCACTCGCATCCAGCACATAGGTCGTTTCGGAATGACCTTCACGAATAGTGAGCAGGTGACGTTCGACGGAGGGAGTTGCCATGGTGAACTAGCGGTGGCTAAGGAGGATAAGCGATTAAGCCTTAGGGCTTTCAGCCATAGTATCAAAATCACCGCTCTGACCATCGGTAAATTAACGAGGGTGTCGGGGCGATCGTTGAAAAATTAAAGTGCAAGTGTAATGCTGGTAAAGGTAATACCCCTGAATGGGGTTTCTTTTGATTCCACCTTTGAGTTCCATCTTTAGAGTTCCATGAGCATCAATACCCTAGCCCAAGATACGCAAACCATTGCTGAGAAATTGGGCCTCCATAAATACGACATTTCTGGTTCTGTGATTGACGAAACGAGTGTACAGGTGGATCAGGGAGACCCCAAGCAGGTGAAATCCTCCCAACGATCGTCTGTGACGGTTCGGGTATGGAACGAGGCCGGATTGCTGGGCATTACCAGCACCACCGATGTTGATGCGGCGGGATTAGAGCTAGCCTTGCAAACCGCAGCGGAAGCCAGCGCCTTTGGTAACCCAGAACACGTCCCGGATTTCAGTCCCGAAGCAACGGCTCCCTTAGCCACCTTGGCGGAACACGTCTATCCTCCGGCAGCGGTACCGGAACTGATTGAAAAATTAGTCCAAGCTGAAAAAGAGCTACTAGAGCGTCATCCCGCGATCGTGAGTGTGCCCTACAACGGCCTGTCTCAACGGGAAATTGCCAGTTTCTACGTCAATAGCGATGGCGCAGCCCGATCGGAGCAAGGTTCCTATGCCACCCTGTACCTCTACACCAAAACCGAGCAGGAGGGGCGCAAACCTCGCAGTGCCGGAGCATTCCGCATGGGGCATCAACTCCAAGAAATCAACATTGCAGACTGCATTAACGAAGCGGCCGAAAAAACCATCAGCCACCTGGATTATCAAAAAATTACCACCGGCAAATATTTAGTGGTCTTTTCGCCGGAAGCCTTCCTGGACTTGCTAGGGGCATTTTCTAACCTCTATAACGCTCAGAATATTCTCGATAACCAAAGTCTCTCCACCGCCGCATCCCTAGGACAAACGATCGCTTCCCCCTTGTTGTCCGTGTACGATGACGCACTCCATAGTGCCAATGTAGGAGCCACCGCCTTTGATGGTGAAGGAACCCCCACCCGACGCTTACCCTTAATTGAACAGGGGGTCTTAACCCATTTTCTGCACAGTGCAGGCACCGCCAAGCGGATGAACGCCACCCCCACGGGTCATGCCAACATGGGCTCTAAGATTACCGTCAGTCCCCACTTCTACCACGTTACGGCCGCCGCCACCGGGGATACCCACCTCGATCGCAGCACCGCTGATAACGTGGTTTATGTAGATGATTTACAAGCCCTCCATGCCGGGGTTCAATCCCTCCAGGGATCTTTCTCCCTGCCCTTTGACGGCTGGTTACTCAAGCAAGGGGAAAAGATCAGCATTGAATCCGCCACCGTAGCCGGAGATTTTCGAGACCTCTTAAAAGCGATCGTTCACATTGAAGCTACAGAAAAACTTACCCCTGGCGGTGTTTCGCCCCATGTCTGGGTAGAAGGGCTCTCAGTCACGGGGGAATAGCACAGACCCGGTACAAGCTAAACGAGGGCTAGCGATCGAGGGGGCTCAAGTTTTTGTCAAAAGTCCTAGCTGTCAAAGGCTTTCAGCCTGTGATTAAGTTTCTATAGTCACAAGTCCGTAAAAAATCCCTATTCAGGCGGCTAGAGCTACATTTTGTGACCATACGTCCTA
>JBEAPM010000162.1:0-19624 GCA_041164445.1 Cyanobacteriota bacterium | reverse complement strand
GCAGACGCTCGCTTAAAAAGTTTTTAAGAGTTAGGCAGCAACTGCAACAGGAGCAGCCTTACGAGCAAAGGGAACGATGTTGTTCGCATTTACATTTGTTTGAGCCTAGATTAACGAGAGTAGACTCCCTCTCGACCTGTATCACCGACGCATGCTTTCGCTAACACGTCGAAACCATTACAGCCCCGTACATTAAGTTATTTGGGTCAGTTAACTTAGTTTCCTTCAAGTGGGTTAAAACCAGAAATGACTAGGCTAACTGCTCCCAGTATAACGCTTTGCTCAATTTTTGGCGATAGCAACGATTCCGTCTAAAACCCTTACGGTATCCTAAAAATTACGATCGCCTTGATAGCCACTGTAATTCGCTAAATCCTCCAAAGGCTGACGACCGGAGTAAAACTGACCTTCAATTTCCCAGGTGGGGTATCCTTCAACTCGTTTGCTCCGGCAGAGGTCAGGTTGAGCATTAATACCATCGGGATCACATTCCACATAGGGAAGAAATTTAACCGCTTCTTGACCAAATAACTCTTTTTGCTCGTGGCAATGGGGGCACCAGTAGGCAGAATACATCTTGGCCCCAGAATCGGTAAGATACTTCGCCAGTTCCACCTTAGCGGGGTTAGAAACGGAAACGATCGGCGGGCCTAAGCGAGGATCATTGGTCTGAACCGTTTGGGAAGGATTGGACTGGGCATACAGACCTAAGCTGGCCACCACGGTCACCATCCCCACGATCGCCCCGGAGAAAAACAATTGCCCCCCATCTTCCCACTCTCGACCAATTAAGCTGAGGACAAAAAATGCGGTAGACATCGTGGCGGAAGCAATGCAATAGATACACACTGCTTGAATTTCCGTCGCCAAGAGGTACATCAGATAGCCACTGAACACCATCATGGCCGTCCCCCCTAAAAAGAGGAGAAACCCCGTCCATTGCTCCAGTTGATTGCGTAATTCTCGATTGTTCTCAGCATTCACAAATAAAGGCACTGCGGCAAATAGCCCCATGGCAAAATAGCCTAGAAAGCCAAAAATCGTGAGGGGCTGACCAAAAACGCTGGCATAGGGACTCGATAGCACCTCCTGACAGCCCGAAGTCGGACAGGCGGCACTGCCCCCCGTTAACTTCTCATAAGTTAAATAAGCGGTACCGATCGCTCCCACCGTAGCAATAGCGATCATCATCGGGCGAGACCAGCGATGAATCCAAGGAACTTGACGACGACTACGAAGCATAAACCGTTCTAGATAACGAAGTTTAGTGTATTGAGGCGGCAAGCTGCCCAGCATACCTTTAATCAGGATACCAAAACATTCCTCTAATGCCCTCTGGATCGGGTACAAACCCCATATTGCGGTAAAACTCGACCACATGGGGATCGGCAAACAAGGTAATGTTGCTAATGTCCTGTTTGCGAAGTTTCCGCACCACATAAGCCATCAGAGCCTTGCCCAATCCCTTGCCTTGAAAGGAAGGGCGCACCGCAACATCCCACACCGTAGCATTAAAGGCATGATCCGATGTGGCCCGCGCAAACCCGATTAGACGAGGCTTACTATTATTGCGATCTTCCCAGAGGGATACCACTAAAAAACTATTACTGAGGGCTTTACGAACTTTGTGGAGTGGACGACGGGCCCACCCCACGGAATGACACAACTCCTCTAATTCATACAAATCCAAGCGGGGATCGGTACTGAAGAATAATCGAGGGGTCTTCTGATCGGATTGTGTTAAAAACTCGATCGAGGTGTAGTCGATCCCTGGATCTCCCCCATTTCTCTCTTGCTTAGAAGAAGAGGTGTTTGTCCTAGAGCCAGCCAATAAACTTTTCCAGAACCCCATGCTGTTGCGATCGTACCTCGTTTAACCAATACAGTAAATTATCGTGCAGATGCCCAAGAAGGGAAGAACTACCCTGCCAAATTTTAACCAAATAGTTGCCAGACGGCTTAACCCCTGCTAAATGTTAAGCGCAATGGGTTATTTCCTTTGGTCTTATTGTCGGACTCGCATCAGTTTCTTAAGCTTAGTATATTTCCTCCGCTCTCCACCCAAATCCTATGTCTGCTGGCTTGAAGTCTTCCACTCTAGATTTGCTCAGACGGTTCAACCGATCGTTCCCGCAATTCTATGAGCAGTTTGTCAGCAGTGAAATTCAACTGCAAAATCTCAAACTAGCCTACCAGCTCTACCGAACCCAGCGGGCTGTAATCGAAATGGGGCCAGAGGACAATAAAACAGCGCTTCAGTTTGCCTACCGCAATCAGTCTTTTCTCCTCAGTGACATTTTTGGGGTGATTGCAGCCTATGGCTTAACGATTCATTCCCTCAGTATCTACGGCCAGATCCGTCCCCCCATGCTGGTCTTTATCAAGCTTGTCCTTTCCCGAGGCAATAGCCCTTTAACAGAAAAAACCACTGAAAATGTGCGCCGAGCCCTGCGGGAAACCCTTTCAGGACGGTTTGAAGTCGAAGAAATGCTAACCGTCGAGTTTAGCCTGGATGTGGGACTAGAACGGGTCGAAGCAGAGTTTTATGTGGATCCCGTGTTCCACCTGCCCGCCCTGCTCATTGAAGCCGATACCCAACCGGGACTGTTTTATAAAGTGATGTACGCCGTGTGGCAAGAAGATTTGTTAGTGGTTAATGCCAATCTTTTGGTCTGGCGGGGACGAACGCGGTTAATTCTCTATCTGCTTGGCCCCGATGAAAATCTGATTCCCGATTATATTGGTCATAAAATCGCCACCAGCATGAAGCAGCGTCTCATGGAGGGACGGCGCTAAAACCCTAAGTCAGACTCTGGCCGTGCAACCTAGGGCTACCCGAAAATTCATTTCAGTGAGATAATTCTAGAACATAGGTCTTTCCGCTCAATTGAAAGATCTATGCAGAAATAAGGTTCTGAGCGTGTGCAATCCGACAAGGCGTACACGCTCTTTATCATCAAAAACTGTAGCCTCAGCGTGCTAGGAGAGTTAAGAAGCATCTATGGAATGGCACATTACCGATGCCCAAAGCTTAGCGCTGATTGATCAAGAAATTGGCACTTCGGTGCTCTCGCCCTCCGAGTATGAAATTATTCGGCGAGTCATTTATGCTACTGCTGATTTTGAATACAAAAATTTAATTCGCTTTTCTGAGCATTCGCTCCAGGCCGGGGCGGCCGCTTTAGCGGCCCGCAGTACGATCATCGTGGATGTTCCCATGGTTCAAGTGGCGATTATGACGATTATTCAGGCCACTTTTGCTAACCCTATTTACTGCAGTACGGAGGCCATTACCCGGCCGCAAAAGGATCAATCTAAGTCTGCATGGGGAACTGAAACCTTAGCCCGACGTTACCCCGAAGCGATTTTTGTGGTGGGTCAGTCGCAAACGGCTTTGGCAAAACTCGTTGAATTGATCGGACAGGAAGAAATCCGTCCCGCCTTGGTGATTGGAACCCCGGCCAGCTTTTTAGGCGGTGAGCAAACCAAACTGCGGTTGCGCCAGTCCGTTGTCCCCCATATCTTTACGGAGGGGCGCAAAGGCAATGCGGTGGTGGCCGCTGCGATTCTCTGTGGTTTAGCGGATTTAGCCTGGCAGGCCTATGGGCAAGAAATGAAATAGCTGAGTGTTGCCGGTTTTAGTCGTGATAAATATCGTGATGGCGATCGATGACGGGTTTCCATTGAATGGGTAGATCCTGCTGGACTAGGGGCGGTGCAGCGTTCAGGCGTACTTTCTCTTCGATCGCTCCACAGTTCCGGGAAGAAACCGGATCCGGAAAATAGGGCTGATTAAAATCCAAAACATCCCAAACAAAATGGGGAAGGGACGATCGGCTTTGCAGACCTTCGAGAATATGGCGTAGATCGACATAAGCCTGACGCTGAGCCGCAGAAATTTGAGGGATGCCGATTAAGCCCGTCGTCAGATCGATCGCACTGGGCCACTGCTGCTGGCAAATGGCTACCCCTAAACTCGTTTGTTGGGCAACGATCGCTTCCTGCAGGGCCTCCCAATGCGGGGCACTGGCAGACGCGGGACTAGACAACAATGCCAGACCCACAACTTCCAGCAGTCCAAACCATCGCCAGGGGATCATCCCGGTCAACTTCATGGCAGTTTCCGACCTAAGGTGACTCTGTAGACTCTGAGGCAACATCCTCGGATGGTGTCGATTCAGAGGCAGCTTCTTCAGCAAGGGCCTGTTTGGCTTGTTTGTCCTGTTCTCGCTGCTCCCGCCGCTTACGTTCTGTTGCCACCATTTCCTCCATCAAAAGGCGGGCCTGACCCATTTTTTCCAAGTTGCTGAGATATAGCTCTATATCTTTCTTGAGTTTTTCGATGGGTAAGCCTAAGCCTTCCCCAAGGGTGCCCAGAGTGTCCAGTAAAGACTCTTTCTTCTGCAAAAGCTCTGGATCAGCATTGCTCAAAAGGGTGGTGAGACCAATGGCAAAGAGACGGCTGTACTTAAAGGTTTTGTTTTGAGCGATCGTTTGGAAGAGGGTAACGAGTTGAGAAGTGGTGGAATCCCCCTGAATTGCGGCTTGCAAATCCGTGAGGGACAGTTCTTGACAAAGGGTACTAAGATGCTCGGCATCTGTACGGTAACGGCTTGCTTGGCCTTCTGTGGAAGCACACAAAGCCTCAAAAATAGACGCTATATCCTGGGTAGGCTTATAGCCCTCCATGAAGCGATCGAAGGTCGTCACGACCCCTAGAGCATAAATGGCATCATAAACAAAGGTCTTGTTGACCCAGAGCAGATGCATCTCCACCAACAGTTCTTCTAGGAAACGACGATAGATTGAACTAATGGGCCGATCGTGTTGTGTATAAAAGCGGCGCTTTGTGTCTGAGAGCGTAGGGACAGTATTCACAGAATTACCGATCGCATTAAACATTTAGGTAAAAGAATGGGGCAAAGCCCCTCTCCATTAACGCACATCTTGGGGGCAGGGGCTACCCGCTCACGATGCCATTACCATGCCATTCGGTGTCCTCCCGGTACGCAGGAACCGGTAAAAGCCCATTCCAGTGAAGAATTGTTACAAGTCTTTAAGGGAAAGCAAAGGGTCTTTACTGCAAAGGATAATGCTTGCTGATACACTTTCAAGTAAAGCTCCGATAGAACCAATCCATCAAAAAACGCCTTAACCATGACTGTAGTAAGCCAAGTTATTCTGAAAGCGGATGACGAACTGCGCTATCCCAGCAGTGGGGAGTTATCCAGCATAAAGGACTTTTTTAAGACCGGAGAACAACGGTTGCGTATCGCCGAAACATTGTCAGAGAACGAAAAACGCATTGTTGATGAAGCTAGTCGTCAACTGTGGCGGAAACGTCCTGACTTTATTTCTCCGGGCGGAAATGCCTTTGGTCAGCGTCAACGGGCCCAGTGCCTCAGAGATTATGGCTGGTATCTCCGCCTAATCACCTATGGGGTGCTAGCGGGAGACAAGGAACCGATTGAAACTATCGGTTTAATAGGGGCGCGGGAAATGTACAATTCCCTCGGTGTGCCCATGCCCGGCATGGCAGAAGCGATGCGTTGCCTCAAGGAAGCTTCCTTATCCATTCTCAGCCCAGATGATGCGAGTGAAGCCCAGCCCTACTTTGATTTCTTAGTTCAGGGTATGGAAACCCTTTAGGGTAAACCCTTTAGGATTAACTTTCTCCTGGGCAGTGTATTGCCGCCGCCTATTCATGTGCTGGTGATCAGCATTTTCACAGGAGCGGAAAGTGATGAGAGCAATCTCTTGGCTTTCCGCTTTTTGGTGTACGGGTTAGCCCTCGGCGGGGCGGCCGAAACTGGCCGGGGGCTGGTCTTACATTCCTTGAATTGAAGTGAATTGAGAACTCTTTCCCTTGAATCGTCCTGAATATAGTAGAGTGGATCCTCATAGCTAGCTATATTTGTAACCTAGGTAGCTGTTTTTACATCTTTTTTACGTTAGCAACCCGTTCTCGGTTCGATCCTCAAGAGATACATGAGCAGTGAAATTTATCTTAACCACCCTGATTTTGGCCTACTCTTTCGAGTCTGTGAAGTAGAAGCTAACCGGGATCTCTTTGCTACGCTTTATGCTCAGCGTCTATTCTTTGTGGTGACTATCAACGATCGTCAAACGTTGTTTGAGCCTATTACCCGTGCTGATGCCCGCCTGATGGTAGAGTCTCGGCTCCGGGTCGTCCGACGACAGGGCAACGATTCAGACTATAGCCGATTGCAAACGGCTCACAAGCAAGCTTTTCTCTAGGCGCGTCATCAATGGACAGATCTAGCGCAATTTGAGCCAATCCTGAATACTCATGGGCTGCCGCCGTTTTCGACCCTCGCTGTAGCGTTGTTCCCGTTTTTGGCGAATAGATTGGTAGAGGATATCGACATCTAAGCCCTGGGCTAAATGATCTGCGTCGTTGCCTTTGGGGGTTAACTGCCAACGGGCGGCGATCGTTCCCCCGGCAATGCCTCCCACGGCCCCCAGAATGATGGCGAGGGGCAGGGGATAGCCCAAGACAAAAAAGGTCAGCAGAAAAAATAACCAAAATTGGATACCGGCAAAAAAGAGATCTTGGTCGGACTCACGAGGAGGAGGGGAAGGGGTCATGAGGGTTGAAGGGGAGAGGATGACAGTTAACCGTTAGTTTTCGTGATAGGGCGGGAAGTGTGCCACACTGCTGCTGTAGTGAGATTGCCTTAAGTTAAGGCGGGTAGTAAGTCTTCTGGATCGACCAAAAACGAACCCTGGCTAAAGCGCACCACATAACTCCCTCCGGGGGAGAGCATTTCAATGGTTCCTTCGCTCCCTAGGGGAATTAAATCGGGGGGCCGCAACATCGGCATCGGCTCCGCAGTTTTAAAGTAAGGGGGACGCTTGGCGAGATGAACCCGATCGCCAAGGGAAAATTTTTGAGGGCTAATGTGATCGCTCATAGCGGAAATCCAACAGAGTATTGCAAGGGTGAGGGGACGATCGCCTGAATAGGGGTTCTGCAAAGAAGTTCCCTGGGGTGCCCGGATATTCTGCTTACAGCTTACTTTAAGCGCAAAGCAAAAGGAGAAAAGAGATTAGGCTAATAATGCCCTTAGAATAATAGGCGTTCGTGTAACGTTTCATTCATGGATCCCATAGATTTACCCAGTTTAAGTCTGGCCATCGCTCCCTTAACCGCATCAGAAGAATCCCATTGGGCGATCTGGGTGACCCACGCTCCTTATCCTGGCGGTCATGTCCATCACGATCGCTATTGGACTTCAGAATTATCTCAATTATGGCAGGCTTGGCAAGCCTTGTTTTCGCTACAGGCCACGCCCAATTTTGTTGAGGGGACTCATCTCAACGCTGCCTCAGGCTCTGTACTGGAGAATGTTGCGGGGGGAGGGGAGAGTTACGCGAGTCGCCTCATGCAAAGTTTAGGCATTGATCTGTGGAACTGGCTTTTTGATGGCCCCATTCATTTTGCTTTTGCCCAAAGTCAGGGTATTTCGATCGGACAACATCGTCCGCTCCGGATTCGCCTCGATGTGCGGAGTTCCATGCTGATTCCCGTGCCCTGGGAAATTATGCAACCTCAGACCGGTAAACGTGCCATTGGACTAAACCCGCAAATCCTGTTTAGCCGCACCACTAACAATGTGGATGCGTTAATGCCCCTGAAGCTGAACCGGGAACTCAAGGTATTGTCTGTTCTGGGGGACGATCGTTCGCAACCGTTGCGCCTCAAGGATGAGGCCCAATTATTGCAAGAAGGGGGAGGCTATACGGACTTGGCCCCCTGTGAGGTGACCACCCTGACCCAGCCCAGTCGGGCTGAACTGCTAGCCGCCCCGGATAGCAATCGCTATAATCTCTTTGTCTATGGTGGTCATGGCATGACTGCTCCTGATGGAGGGCGCTTATTCTTACAATCGGGGGATTTTCTCGGTGGCACGGAACTTGCTCAAAGTTTAGTCCGTAATCAAATTCCCTTGGCGGTGTTTAATACCTGTTGGGGGGCTCGACTAGACTATATCCAAAATAGTCAGACGGGGCATGTCGAAGCCGTTCCCCGCAGTAGCCTTGCTGAAACTTTGATTCATCATGGCGTGCCAGCCGTATTGGGCATGCGCGATGTGATTGCCGATCCCGAAGCCTTAAACTTCATTGAACGGTTGATGCAGGCGCTACGGCAACAGTATCGCATTGATGAAGCGGTAACGATCGCCCGTCAACATTTGCTAGGACTCTATGGTTTTAACCAACCCTCTTGGACCTTGCCCGTGCTGTATATGCATCCAGAGTTCAATGGTCAGTTAATCACTCGTGCAGAAGCTCGCACGGAACTGCCGACGGATTTACCCTATTTAGAGGCCTTTCCCCAGGCTGAGTTGCGATCGCAAACCAGCAGTGGTCAAGTGTGGCCCATCGAAGCGGGGCTCTTACGAGTAGGTCGTCGGGAAGAGAATGATTTAGTCTTGGCGGAACAATGGGTGTCTCAACATCATGCCGAGATTATTTGTCGAACCATAGGGGAAGGCAATAGACCCACCTATTTTATTAAGGATTTTTCTCGGTTTGGTACTTTGATGTGTCACAACAACCAATGGCAACGGATTCACCGTCAAGAGGTCTCTTTACCTTCTGGGACGTTGCTGCGCTTTGGCAGCGCTCAGGGGGAACTCCTCAAGTTTGTGGTGCTGGGGGAGCCAAGGACACCATAACAAGCCCCATCAAAGAGCAGTATCAAGGCACGGGGATCCTTAGCGGCGAATTTGGAAAATAGGCACCCCAGGGCTGGGATCCTGTTGCGGAGTTTCCCAGGACAGTTCTACAGCGGTGACCGTGGCCTCTGGGGGACCTTCTCGACACCAGAGGATTAACGCTTCCACTTGAGGACGATCGCCTTCCGCCACTAACTCCACTCGACCATCGGGTAAATTGCGAACCCAGCCCGCAAGCCCCCAGCTACTGGCCACCCGTTCCGCTGAGGCTCGATAAAATACCCCTTGAACCTTTCCTGAAATGTAGAGATGAACCCTTACGCGCTCAGGGTTACTCGACAAACTAGCTATAGACATTTTCCGATCGACCTGAAGCTACATCAGTAGGGGAGGGAGAACCGGAGCTACTTTTGTTGGCTTTAGCCTTGGCTTTCGCTGCACTGCGGCGTAAGGACTGCAGCCGAGATTCATACTTAGCCCGCTGGCGTTTTTTCGGGGTTTGTTCAATTAAGATTTTCAGGGCACTGCCCAGACTTTTGTAGGCATTGGGCAAGGTATAGCCAAAGCGAGTGGCCAAGGCAATCGCCCGTTCATCGGCATCGATCGCTTCCTGGAGACGTTTCTCCGCATTATTCTTTTTGTAGAGGCGATACCCCGCAAACCCAGACAGGGAGAGGGCCAGCAAGAGGAGAATGCCGTCTTGAACCCAGAGTTCACCCACCGCACCGCCTAAGCCAATGGCTAGCGCTGCCATTTCCCAGCCATCCCGAGGGATTGTATCGTTTTGAATGCGTCCCACTTCATGCCAGAACAGCAAATTTCGTTGGTCTAGGGCAAATTGTTCCCAACGGACTAGATCCACTTGAACTTCCACTTCATCCCGCCCAATCTCTTCGCAGGTCACTAAGGGGGGATCCACCGCAGTGGAGGCTTCTACAAAGACCCAGCTTTGTAGTTCTGGTGGTAATAATCCCTTTAATCGCTGCAATTCACTCATATCAGTTCTAAAGGTGGTATTGGCAAAGGAAGTCATTCGATGGAAATCACAAATGAGTCAGATTTATAGATACAGCAATCCTAAATGGGTGTGGTGTGTGACCGGAGGGTGAACACCACACAACCCTTGCAGCAGTCTGGTCTTCACGACTGGCTGCGGACTGCTCTAGTCATTATATATTTATATCTCCCTTTGTATGGGGTGTCTACGCTACAGCCGTTCCCAATCCGTTCTCAAGCTGTCACTCGGGAGTGTGATCAATGAGGGATACAGAGCCTATACTCTGATGGTTTCAGCCCCTAGCGGTAAAACAGGAACGGGGGGCTAAGGTTCATACCGTAAGGAGTCTGGCTAGAGAAGAAACAAAAAAAGCGGATAACCAGAGATTATCCGCGTCGTTATGGTCATGTTAGGGAAGTCCTATAGGGAACTACAAGACTTCGGGGGTCAATTCCTGAACATCACGGGGTTGAATTCGATACAGTTGAATTAATTGGGACGCATTGCTGAGATACAGCGGCAGTTTTTGCAGGAGCTTAACGGGGCCTGGAGCCTCACTAGTGGCGATCGCGGTGAGTTTTTCGTTGTTTTGTACGCAGATTTCTAAGCGATCGTAAAACTCTGGGTGATCCACATCGAGCATGACGGGAAAAACCCGACCGGCGGTTTCATTGGTTTTTTCAATGACGTATTTGTCATATTCCCGCGCATCTAGCCCAATGGCAGCATAGAAATCTTTGCGCTGCACATCATTGAGATACATGGTGGCAAACACGGAGAGTAGGAAGAACCGACACCAGGCGGTAGGCGTAATAAACGCCATCATCAGGAACCGTTGCCAAGCCCGGCCAGAGAAGAGGTTGCCAATGCCACCGCTCAAAAATTCCTGGAGATAATAGCCAAACCCTTTGGGCTCGTCTAACATGCCTGGCTGAGTCCGCATCACCGCATCAAAGAAGTCACCATGACGGTTTTCATCCTGACACCAGTTTTCAAAGAAGTTGAAAATGGGATAGACCCGATTTTCGGGGTGGGATTCTAGATGGCGGTAGATGGTGATGTAACGCCAGTAGCCAATTTTCTCGGAGAGGTAGGTGGCGTAGAAGATAAATTCGGGTTCAAAGAAGGTGTATTTCTTGCTCTTGGTTAAAAAGCCGAGATCTAACTGAAGGTTAAAGTCAGACATGGCTTTGTTGAGAAAACCTGCATGACGGGCTTCATCCCGAGACATGAGGTTAAAACATTCCGCCAGCACAGGGCTTTGATCTTTAATACGACGGCTGAGTTCTTTGTAGAGGAGGAAGCCGGAAAACTCTGCGGTGCAGGAGCGCTCTAAAAATTCAACGAATAACCGACGGGTATCCCCCGTAATGTGCTCCCAGGACTGCTCAAATTGATCATCCCGGACAAAGTGATGACGGTTGTAGTCAGCCCGGAATTCTTCCAAAATCGCCTGGAGTTCGGCTTCGTTGACGGAAATGTCCATCGTTCCCATGCGATCGAAATCGGTGGTGTAAAAGCGTGGCGTGAGAATAGTGTCCTTCGCCGGAACTTTTACCCCTGGGCGGATTTCGTCAAAATTTTGTTGCTTATCAAGGGTCTGTACCATAGAAAATATTTAAACAGCCTGAGTGTTGCTTTAAGAATGATCTCAGTTTACCAAGGGAATCCCGTCTTAAGTCCGATCGCCCCTAAAACTTGTGACAAAGCTGTAATGTTTGTAATAAATCTTCAAGTTTTCTCTGGGGCAGGGGGTCTGAGGCTCCCCTGCCTCGATCGGTCTGTAGCGATCGCTAAAAACTACGGCTACTAAAACAATAAAATGCGATCGCTATAATGAGGCCAACTTTCCAGTTAGGGCGCATCATCCACCAAGTCCAGAACCCTGACGGCATGGACATGTGCCGCTTTTATCCCTAACGGATGATAGCCCTAGCCACAATTCCCATTGCAACATAAGTGCAACATAAGACTGATGCATATTTTGGTTGTCGAAGATGACCGGGCCCTTTCCGAATCCTTAGTTGAGATTCTAGAATCCCAAAATTATCAAGTTGATCAAGCGTTTGATGGCGATACTGCCTGGTATCAAATCAATGCCGAAACCTACGACTTACTCCTTTTAGATCTCAACTTACCAGGCTTAGATGGTTTAAGCTTGTGTCAGCGACTGCGCTCCGTCCAAAAGAGTTGTCCGGTGTTGATGTTAACCGCGCGAGATACGAGTCACGATAAGGTGAGAGGTCTGGATGTGGGAGCCGATGCCTATATGGTGAAGCCCTTTAGTTGGGATGAGTTAAATGCGCAAATTCGGGCGCTGTTGCGTCGGAATCAAACGCCCCATTCCGCCATCTTAACCTGGGGATTTCTATCCCTAAACCCTTTAACCTATGAAGTCCGGTATCAACAGACGGAGATTCGCCTGACCCCTAAAGAATTTTCAATCCTGCAGCTTTTGATGCAGCAAGGGCGACGGGTTCTGAGTCGCCAGTTTATTGTGGAAAACGTCTGGGATAGCACGCAATGGCCGAGCGAAGCGGGGGTCAAGTCTCACCTGAAAGCCCTCCGGGCTAAACTCACTAAAGCGGGTGCCCCTCAGGATTTTATCCGGACGGTTCATGGTGTCGGCTATCAACTCCACCCCCCCAGTTCGTTTACTTAGGGTTTAATCTCCGCAGGGAATTTTAACCGTGATGCGGGTGCCTGGGCCGGAGGTTTGCGTGATTTCTAAAGTCCCTTGCAAATGTTCAATACAGGTTTTAACCACCGCTAGTCCTAAGCCAGTGCCGGGGACTTTGCGGGTATTACTGGCCCGGTAAAATGCATCTAAAACCTGGTAGCGCTCCGCCAACGGGATCCCAATGCCTTGATCTTGAATTTGAATTTCGAGCCATTGATGCAGGCGGGACAGGGTGATCTCAATGGTCGTGCCCTCGTCGGAGTATTTGGAGGCGTTGGTGATTAAGTTCGTTAAAATCGACGTTAAGATTTTGGCATCTGTATAAATTAAATCAATATCCACAACTTTTCTGACGTGAATGACTTGACCGGATTTGAGGGGAATGGAATCGAGTAGTTGCTCCAACAGTTGATTCAAGTTGGTGATGCTGCAGTCAACCTCCAATTTTCCAGCTTCAGCACGGGCTAGAGTAAGTAAGTCATTCACTAACTGCCCCAGGCGCTGGGCAGCATCTTGAATGCGCTGCAGTCGTCGTTGTTGTTCTATGGGGGTTAAGCGATCGTTTTGCAGGAGTAAGGACTGACTCGACAGGGTGATCACGCTCAAGGGGGTGCGCAGTTCGTGGGATGCCATGGAAAAGAGTCGCATTTTGAGATCACTCATTTCACAGGTTTGCTGGAGTTCCTTTTGCCAGTGGGACACCACCACAAAAATCATACCCGTCAGTAGCGAACCGATCGCTCCCACGGCCCAGACCCCCCAAGAGAGGAAGTGGGATGGGGGGATAAAGATCAACTGCCAGGTTCGTTGACCAATGATGAGGGACTGTTGGCAGATCTCCAGGGTTGGACAGTGCCGTTGCACCGCTGGGATGAGATCTGGGGGATCAACCGGGGGCATCCGCAATTTTTTCTGCTGAGCATCATAAAACCCCAGCATTTGTTCAGAACCATAGGCGGTTTGATCGAGAACATAAAAACTCAAGTTATGGTTCACGTCCTTGAGGGAAGCCTCCAAGACTTCCGTGATCCGAAACACGCCCACTAAGTAGCCCCGCAGTTGTGGATGACCCTCTAAAGACTGGAGGGGGTTGGTAACGCTTGCCGCGTCTAGGGGAATCCCTGCAGCGAAGTCAGACGGGAGTTGAGGAGCCGGATCCGAGGCACTGCGGGTATCCGGTAAATCTTCCCCCCCCGCCGGAGAAGACCTTGAAGTTCCTAAGGGGTGGTACAGGGGCACAAACAACAAAAAACTATACTGGGACGGGCGGGTTTCCTGCACCAGTTGCAATCGTCCCGTGGCGGTGGGTAAGCCTGTACTCAGGGCCTGCTTTAGGGCGGCAAAGCGGGTGGCTTCGGACGCTAAGTCATACCCCAAAGCCACTTCGTTATATTGCAAAGGCTCTAAGTAGGTGACGGGTACATAAAACGGACGAGTGGCCGCTAAGCTGAGGTTTCCCTGGGAGTCCCGTTCCGTAATGCTCAGGGTGGGGTTTTGGGCCGTTGTTCTCAGGGTTTGTTCATACCGCTGTCGATCGCTGTGGTGGATTAAGGGGGCCCACTCCAAGGCTTGAATGCCAGGGTAGCTTTGGAGCGATCGCTGCACAAATTGACGAAAGGTCTCTGCACTCACCGTTTCTGGACTGGCCTGATAGAGATCGCCCATGGAGAGTAACAGATCAATATAGCGATTTGTTGTACGTTCTAAGGTGGTGGCTAAGTTGCGGGTTTGGCGACGGAATTCGGACTCTCGCCGGGCCCGATCGCTTTGCACACACCACAGCAAAGCCATTAGGGTTAAACTAACGCCAATTCCTAAGACGAGTCCCTTACTAATCCAGGGATTGGTACGGGAAAATCGTCCCATCGCATCACCGGATAACCGCCGGAGATCTGGATTCGATGACTCCACAAGTCCTATCCCTCCATCCACAAGACAATCATGGTTAAGTTAGCCGTTAATGGAACCTTGATGCGGGGTTTGGAACTCAACCCAAACCTGATTGAGGCTCAAGCCACCTTTCTCTACGAAGCCACAACAACACCAAACTATCGCCTTTGGTCCATTCAAGATGTTCATCCCGCCATGATTCGGGTACAAACCGGGGGAACCGCCGTCGCCTTAGAAGTCTGGGAGGTGCCCCCCGCAGGCCTCGTTCAGGTTTTAGAACAAGAACCACCGGGACTGTGTATCGGTAAAGTTCAGATCAGCACCGGTGAAACGGTTTTAGGGGTGCTGGGGGAACCGATCCTCTGTGAAGGTCAGCAAGACATTACGACTTTTGGGGGGTGGCGGGCCTATTGTCAGTCGAAAGGATTGCCTTCCGGCAGTCGCTAGCGGTGGGGTGTGTCAGCTTATTTTGACAATGGCTCAATCTACCCGATTTCTACCCGATTTCTGCCCGAAATTTCCCTGCCCTATCTCCTATAGTGCTGTGCAGAAACGAAAAGTAGACCTCGGGCTGTCGTTTCTCTCTCGCCATACACCATCAAAAGTGTAGCAGATAATACAGTTATTGGTAGCCGCCGTTAAAATTTATGAAACGCCGACATCTCATTCAAAACGGGCTGGGTTTACTCACCGGCTTGACCCTGGCCCAAACCCTCAAAGCCTGTGGTGGGTCTCCCCCCAGCAGCCCGTCCTCTCCCAGTTCTTCAACGGGGGGCAGTGGCGGGGGCAGTTCCAGTGCCGCAAAGACCCTGACCATGGTGCATGGCGGCGGCTTTCCCAATAGTTTGGACTTGCATCGGGTTGGAACCAATCGCCCCGCCTATGGAGTGTCCTGGGTTCTCTACGATCGCTTAATGACCTTTGGCAAAAAAGAGTTACCCGATGGGTCAGTGTCCTACGACTACACGGTTCTAGAGCCAGAACTCGCAGAAAGTTGGGAGTTTGCGCCGGATGGCAGCGCTGTGACCTTTACCCTGCGGGAGGCCACCTTCCATGACGGCAAACCTGTGACGGCCCAGGATGTGAAGTGGTCTTTCGATCGCGCCGTTTCCATTGGTGGGTTTCCCAGCTTCCAAATGAAGGCGGGAGCCTTGGAAAGTACCGATCAGTTTGAGGTGGTGGATGACAAAACCTTTCGGGTCAAGTTTCTGCGTCCCGATAAGCTGACGATGATTGACTTGGCGGTTCCCATTCCCGTTGTCATTAATGCTGAACTGGTTAAGCCCCACCTCACGGATGACGATCCCTGGGGAACGGAGTGGCTCAATAACAATGATGCGGGGAGTGGTGCCTATCAACTGGGAGAGTTTAAACCCAATGAGCGGTTGACCCTGACTCGGTTTGAGGACTGGAAGTCTGGCCCCCTGCCCCAAATTGAAACGGTGACGATTCTCAATGTGCCAGAGTCGGGGAACCGGCGCGCACTCCTGGAGCGGGGCGATATCGATGTGAATTTCACGTTGTCGGAAAAAGATGAGAAAGAACTGGGGGAAAGTGGGCAGTTCCGCTTAGTGTCTACTCCCATTGAGAACTGTCTCTATTCCATGGATATCCACTCAAACCCTACCCTGAAGGGAGTCGAAAATCCCCTGGGGAATATCAAAGTGCGCCAAGCGATCGCTTATGCCTTGCCCTATGAAGCGATTTTAGCTACGGCCTTCTACGGTAAGGCCATTCCCCTCTCCAACGGCAAGAGTTCCACACCGGAGTCCATAGACTGGCCCCAGCTTTTTCCCTATACCACGGATCTGGAAGCCGCGAAAAAACTGTTGTCGGAATCTCCCTACCCCAATGGATTTACCACAACGATCGCTTTTAATATGGGCACCAAAGAGTGGGCAGAGCCAACAGTCGTCCTCATTCAGGAAGCCCTCGCCAAAATTGGCATTGTAGCGGAAATTGAAAAGGTACCGGATGCCAACTTCCGCTCCGTTCTGGTGGAAAAAAGTCGCCCGATTATCATGAATGATTTCGGGGGTTGGCTCAACTATCCCGATTATTTCTTCTTCTATGCCTACCATGGCCAGGATGCCACCTTTAATGGTGGTTCCTACAAAAATCCCACCATGGATGCCCATATCGAAGCCGCCCTTGCCTCCAAGCCCGGAGACCCCATTTACGAAGAAAGCGTCAAGTCCTTTATTGAACTGGCCTGGCAGGAAGTGCCGCGCATTCCCTTGGTTCAGCCCACCTTAGCAGTGGCCATGCAACCCAATATTGAGGGTTATCAATACTGGTTCCATCGTCAACTCGATTTCCGTCAACTCAGGAAGGTGTAAGCGATGCGAGGGAGTGCTCTAGGGCAGAAAATCGGACAGCGTTTACTCAGTGCAGTGCCCAGTGTCATCGGGGTGGTCTTAATTACGTTTTTACTCACCCGGGCCCTACCGGGAGACCCCGCGGCCTTTTTTGCGGGGCCCGCTGCAACCACAGAAGCGATCGATCAGGTGCGGGCCAGCCTAGGGCTCGATCGCTCTTTACCGGAACAATTTGTCCTGTACATTGGCGACTTACTCCAGGGGGATTTAGGCAATTCCCTCAGTACGGGGCAGACGGTTCTCTATGACTTAACCACTCGTCTTCCGGCCTCCCTAGAGCTGACCTTTGCGGCCCTGGTCTTTGCCCTGGCCCTGGCCATTCCTCTGGGGATTCTCGCCGCCACCTTACCCAACTCCTGGGTGGATCACGGGGTGCGGATTCTTGCCACCGCAGGGGTGTCCCTTCCCACCTTTTTTACCGGTTTATTTCTGGTTTACATCCTTTACTACCGTCTGGGCTGGGTTCCGGCACCCCTGGGACGGTTAAGCCTGCTCCATAGTCCACCGCAACAGATCACGGGGTTTTACCTCGTCGATAGCCTCCTCCAGGGCGATTGGCCCCTCTTTCAGGCGGCGGTGGCCCAGTTATTTTTGCCCGCCCTCACCTTAGGGCTTTTTGCCCTCGCGCCCTTGGCCCGGGTCACCCGCGCCTCGATGCTGGGGATTCTCTCCAGTGACTTTATCCGCACCGCCCGCGCCAGTGGTCTTCCCGGGATCCGCATTTTATTTAACTATGCGTTCCGCAATGCCCTGTTGCCGGTGGTCACCACCCTAGGGGTTGTCTTTTCCTTCCTACTCGGAGCCAACATTCTGGTGGAGAAAGTCTTTGCCTGGCCGGGCATTGGCTCCTACGCCGTAGAAGCCTTGGTGACCTCGGATTATGCCCCTATTCAAGGCTTTATCCTGACCATGGCCCTCCTCTATATCTTTCTCAATTTAGGGATTGATATCCTCTATCTCTTTATTGATCCCCGTTCCCGTTTAGGGAGCTAGGGGCTGGACTCGACTACCAATTGCTCCTGCTCTCTGGGGAGTCTGGAATGACGACTTAAACTTTTTTATGTTGGACTGGGACTGGGTTAATTCCTATGGCTTTCACCTCCTCTTCGGAACACCTGCGCTATCTCATTCGCCACAACCGTCTCACTTTTATTGCCTTTGGTCTGTTTCTGGCGCTTGTGGTCATTGCCTTGGCGGGCCCAGCGATCGCTCCCTACGATCCCCTGGCTAGTGATTCTGCCAGCACTCTCCAGAGTCCTTCCCCTGCCCATTGGTTTGGTACCGATCAACTGGGGCGGGATATTCTCACTCGGGTTTTGGTGGCCACTCGCCTTGATCTGGGGATTGCCGTCTTGGCGGTAGCCCTGTCCTTCGTCCTGGGCAGTGTCCTGGGCACCTGGGCTGGATACTGGGGCGGCTGGAGCGATCGGATCATTTCTCGCTGTATCGACACCTTAATGGCTTTTCCCCTCTTTGTGCTAGCCATGGGGTTAGTGGCAGCCCTGGGCAATACGGTGACGAATATTATCTATGCCACCGCCATCATTAACCTGCCCCTCTACACCCGGGTGGTGCGATCGGAGGTGATGATCCGCCGCAATGCCGGGTTTGTGGAAGCCGCACGCCTCACCGGTAACTCCAACTGGCGCATTATGGCCCGTCACCTGTTTCCCAATGTTTTACCCGTCATGATGGTTCATCTTTCCTTGAATATGGGTTGGGCCATTCTCAACGCAGCGGGATTATCCTTCATTGGTCTCGGGGTTCAACCCCCTACGGCGGAGTGGGGCATTATGGTGGCGGAAGGGGCCACCTACATCATTTCTGGGGAGTGGTGGCTGGCCCTCTTTCCCGGAGCCGTACTGATGCTCGTGGTGTTTTGCTTCAACCTCTTGGGGGATGGACTGCGAGACCTCATTGATCCGAGAACTCGAACCTAGCCCGGAGTACCCATGACACTGTTACAAGTCCAAGATCTCTGTGTGGAATTTCGGACCCGTTTGGGTCGCGTTCAAGCCCTCGATCGCATTAGCTTTTCCCTAGCGGCAGGGGAAACCTTAGGCATTGTGGGGGAAAGTGGCTCCGGGAAGTCGGTCACCGCTTTTTCCTTGATGCAGGTACTGGAAAGCAGTGGCCACATCACGGGGGGCAAAGCGCTTTTTCAAGTGGGCTCCAAGTCGGTGGATCTATTTCAGGAATCGGAGGCTTCCCTCCGGCAACTCCGGGGCAAAGCGTTATCCATGATTTTTCAAAATCCCCGCACCGCCCTCAATCCCATCCGTAGCGTGGGGAAACAAATCCGCGATGTCCTCCGCTGTCATACCTCCCTATCGCGATCTCAAATTCACGCGAGAGTCCTGGAACTCCTCACCCAGGTGCGCATTCCTGATCCAGAGCAGCGCTACCACGCCTATCCCTATGAACTCTCCGGGGGGCTGTGCCAACGCATTATGATTGCCCTGGCCTTGGCCTGTTCCCCCCAACTCCTGATTGCAGACGAACCCACGACGGGCTTAGATGTCACCACCCAAACTGCCATTTTGAACCTGATTCGGGATCTAACCCAAGCCCAGTCCATGGCCCTGATTCTAATTACCCATGACTTAGCCTTAGCCTCGGAGTATTGCGATCGCATTTTGGTGATGCACGCGGGCCATACCGTGGAGGAAGCCCCCACCCATCAACTCTTTCAAAATCCGGCTCATCCCTACACCCAGCGACTCATTGCTGCAACCCCAGAACCCCATAAGACCCTCTTAGACTTACAACCCATTCCCGGTGCTTTGCCGGATTTACGGAACCCCAATCTGCCCCCCTGCCGGTTTCAGTCCCGCTGCGATCGCTATGAGCCGGGGTTATGTGATCAAACGCCTCTCCTGCACCAGCACCTTAGCCCCCAGCATTCCGTTGCCTGTTGGAAACCCCTTCAGCCCCTCCTCACCGCCCCCCAGCCCCATGATCAATCCACCTGAATTCT
>JBEAPM010000161.1:0-11607 GCA_041164445.1 Cyanobacteriota bacterium | reverse complement strand
TCCTCTTGGGCAAGCATAATGACCTTGATAGCCTTTTCTGTAAAACGCTCAAACATGACTTGTTTATCACCCGCTGCGTGCCATTTAAGCCTGATTCTAGCACAGGCCTAGGAAGCTGTTGGTCTAGAAATAACAACGGGGATCGCGCTACTGGGGTAGGGGAATTACGGAAGGCAGGGAGGGGCGTTGATTCATTCCCGCTGCTAGAAACAGCGGTCACGCTGGACTCAAATTATTTCTTGACCTACTGGATCACTATCTGTAAACCCTTTGACATCTTCGGGATACTCAAAATCATCAGGAATGCTGGCGAGTAAAACATCAAGGCCATCAAGGCTTAAAACAATGTGCTTCTCCTTTTGCAAATAATCTTCTAGGGCTTTCAAGAGAAGTGATTCGATCGTTTCCGATCGTCCACGAAGCTGATCCATCAAGCAATCGGGAATGTCCAGGGTAATGGTACTCATGGCTTGCAGGGGGGCTATCAACTACGGTTAAGACGAGGGCTTTAGGGGTTAGCTTAGCTTATTTCGATCGTTTCCCTTAGCGGAGATACTCTAAAATCCCCTGGGCGATCGCGGTGGCCATTTGTCGGCGGAAAGCAGGATCGGCAAGGCGGGGCGCGTCTTCTATCCCCGTCACAAATCCGGTTTCAATTAAAGTCGCAGGCATAGAGGTACGACGAATGACATAGAAGTTGGCCTGTTTTACGCCTCGGTTTGTCATGGGAATATTATTGAGAATGCGCTGCAGGATGGTACTGGCCAAAACCCGCCCCTCGGCAGAGGCATAATAGGTTTCCACGCCGTTGACTTCTGGACGGCTCAGGCTGATGGCATTGGCATGAATACTGACAAAAATGGTGGCGTTAGCCCGCTCTGCCATGTCCACCCGAGGCTCCAAGCCTAGATCGTAGTCACCGGTACGGGTTAGCACCACCTGAAGTCCCTGTTGTTGCAAAAGCCCGGCCACCTGTTGGGAAATATCCATAACAATTTGTTTTTCTTGAATATTGCCAATGCCGACCGCGCCAGGATCGGGGCCGCCGTGACCAGGATCAATGATCACTAGGGGACGACCACTAGAAGGACGAGAAGGAATGGTGGGCTGTGTGGGTTGCGTGGGAAAAGGCTGGGGAACGTTGGGGGTAGTGGGTTGGGGCACCGTCGGTACGGTAATAGGCCGAGATCCCGTTAAGGCTAAAACCAATAAGCGATCGTTTGCCGCCTGTAAGCTTTCAATTTGGACACTGGCAGCCGGTTGGACAACGATCGTCACCGTTTGAGGATTACTTTGGCGCAGACGAACCCGCAAGAGGGGGCTATCGGTGCCCAGTTGGGGGCCGCGCACATTCGGAGAAAGTTGAGCCGGACTGAGGGTAATGCGGTATTCGCCGCTCACCCACTCGCCTTGATAGCGGGTAGCTCCACTGGTTTGAATCAACAGTTGATTGGTGGCCGCATTGAGATCAACGGCCTGAACTTGGCTCAAGCTGGGGGTTGACGGCACCGGAGAACTGGCAGGGGAACTGACAGGGGAACCCGTGCTGCTGGCCGGTCGCTGATTGCCCCCCTGGGGTAAGAGAATAATTCCCCCTAAATTGCTGACACTGGCCTGCCAGTTGGGAGGATTCCTGGTGAGACGAATCTTGATGCGCACCTGGGGCGGCGTGGTCGATCGCTGCTCAAACTCAATCCGCTCAATGCCGAGTTCCGGGAGGGCAAACTTGGCATCTTGTAAATTGGCGGCGAGCACCGTATCGGATACATCCAATTCTAAGGAACGTCCATCGCGGCTCCGTCGGAAATTGATGGGAGGGGTAGCGCCCCGCGTCCGTAAAAACAGACCATCAGGGGTTTGTCGCCAAGATTCGATTTGGGTGGGGGCCTGAACTCCAGAAGTTTGAGGGGCTTGAGGGGTTGGAGTTCCTAAGTTGCCATTGACATTACTCGGCAGGTCGAGCCGTTGCGGAGCGGGGAGTTGTACCACCCAGCGACTGGGAGAAACCGCCTGGATCTGAATCTGTTGGGGATTGACAGTATATCCCGCCGCCATTTCAATGACAAAACGGGTGGTATTAGCGTCAAATTGGGCAATACGTACACTTTGGACGGCTCCCCCGATCGCTTCCTCTAAGCGGGGGCGGCCCAAAACCGTATTGGGTAAATCCACAACAATACGGGTTGGATTGGGGAGCAGTTGAGCCTGGGGTTGCACCGCTTCGTTGGTGGTAAATTCCAGACGATTTTCGGTGCGATCAAACCGCCAAGACATAACTTGACCGGCCCAAGCCGGTACCGCCTGTAAGACCGTGCTTAAAACACTAGTCAATAAACTGCTGAGTAGCAGGGACTTCCATCCCTTGCCCGAAGAGGGAGGCTGAAACATAAGGGTGCAAGTAAGTGTGGAGAAGAGAAAAACGATTAAGCCGCTAGATTATCTGTCCTGAGGGACTTTGGCAAGATGGGGGTAGCTAGCGTGGCACCATTCCAAATTGCCTGCCCTTTTCTACGACCAAGGGAGGGGCTGTAAGTTCCGTACCAGGCTGGTCGTGATCACGATCGGACTGAGGAGCGTGATCTGGGAGGCAGGGATCTCCTGTCATGGGTCGTGTTGAAGCTTAAAAACGTCTTCTGATCTGCTGCTCATTTCTTGGCGTTCCACTGAAAGCGAAAACATTTAAAGGAAGAGTGCGGCGCGAAGCGCCGCACTCTTCCGCCTTAAGTTGGTCGCCCTGAGCTTCTGCTTACTGACGTGATCGACGTGATCACTATTGCGAAGCACTACTGTGAAATCGTGAGGGAAATCCGATCGCTTCCCTGATCCGCGATCGCTTCCAGTACAGCAGCAACTTCTTGATAGGGCAAATTCCGATCCGCCTTGAAAATAATTTCTCCGAGGGGATCTTGAGTACGGTATTGGCGAACTACGGTTTGCATTTCTGCCAGGGGAATGGCCTCACCCTCGTAAATAATTTCCCCATCCCCATCGAGGCCAATCAACAATGGGCCTTCCATAATATCTTCGGTTGTGCCCCCATTGCCGGTGGGATTTTCCAGGTTTTGAATCACATTCCCGGAAAAAGACATGGTGATAATGATAAAGAAGGTCAGGACGGACATCATTACGTCCAACATGGGAACGAGGTTAATTTCCGGTAAAGAGTCGGTCGTTGTTTTACGGCGCATCTTCTGTTGGCTCCTGACGAATCACCAGGGACACCCGATCGCCTCCTAGGTTCTGTAAGGGTAACAAAACTTCCATCATCTCCTGATAGGTTAGCTCGCCTGCGGGGCGCAGCAGGATAAACCCCTGGGGGTTGGTTTGTAAATAGGCTTGAGCTGTCGCTAATGCTTCCGCTGTCGTGAAGGGCTGCGCCTCGATCGCAATCCCCGTTTCATCGAGATCAATGACCAAGGGACTGACCTCCGTTGCCCCTGGATAGCGATCGGATGGTAAGCGTAGGGGCACAGACTTCTCTAAACTCAGGGATACCGACACCATCACAAAAAAAGCCAGAATCGCCAGCATGGCATTCAACATGGGAATTAAATTCACCTGAGGAAGGGTATCCTGCCGGGTTGCCTTAAATCGCATGATGGGGTTCTGCCTCCAGTGCGTCTCTCCCTTCCTCAAGATATTCCTGGGGCTCCTGAGAAAACCCATTCTGGCTGAGGTGGGTTTGTTGCCAATACTGACGATAAATCAGTTCCAATTGACTACCCACCTCTAAAAAATAGTCCATCTGACGGCTTTGCAGGACTACTAAAACCCGGAAGACAATCAGGGCCAAAATAGCGACCATCATTCCCGCCGCCGTGGTGAGCAGCGCTTCACCAATCCCACCCGCCGCTTGGGTAGCTTGCTCACTGGTGGCTCCGCCCCCAACCACGAGGTTACTAAAGGTATTAATTAACCCGGTCACGGTACCCAGAAGTCCTAATAGGGGAGCGAGGGCCACAACGGTTTCTAAAAATTTATCCCCCTTGTGCATTTCCACAAATTCCCGATCTGCGGCACTTTCTAAGGCGAGTCGGAAGGCTTCCGGATCCGGTTGGTGGAGTTTCAAGGGCGCAAAGAGAAACCGTCCAATGGGGGTTTGCTTAGAGTCTGCGGCGATCGTCGCGGCATCCTTTAAACTATGCTGTGCTGCCTCTAGAACTTGGGGAACAACTTCCTGTTCTTGGCGGAGTAAAATGATCCAAAATAAGGCCCGTTCTAAACCGCAGGCCACGGTTCCTACGGAGAGGAGCAGGATGGGCCACATCACCGGCCCGCCCTTAAGGAATTGATCGTAGAGAATCATGGGAGTTGGGAGTGCTGAAAAATTCTTGCCAATTCTATCGGGTTCTTCTGAAAAGATAGAACTACCAAGCCTTAACCTGATTAGTGCTGTGACACTTTATGCGCTGTATGTGCTGGATATGCTGTGACTCTAATTGATCGCTCAAGCCTAACGAAACTCTTCTGCCAGTGCTTTTTTGTGCCCGCCACGGCAGAGTCCCAAACGATCGCTGCCTTTGGGGAAGAAAACCTGCGGGTGATGGTGCAACAGGATGAATTACTAGGTGCTTTGGCCCTAATCCCCATGGCGCAGTGGTATGGAGGACAACGGGTTTCCTGTACGGGAATTGGCTCTGTGGCCATTGCTCCCCATCAACGGGGCCAAGGGTGGGCCAGTCAACTCCTGCAACAATCGCTTCAGGAACTCCAGGAGCAAGGCACCGCACTCTCCGTACTCTATCCCGCTACCCCAAGCCTGTATCGGAAATGGGGCTATGAGCGGGCCGGGACTTGGCTGCATTGGCAATTGGCGCTGCAGGATCTGCCTCGCCAAACCCCAGCGTTAGAAATTCATCCCATCCCCCTCGGGGCTAAAATCCTTCAGCCTCTCTACGATCGCTGGGCCGCACAGCATAATGGTTTGCTCGATCGTCATCCGGGACTCTGGCAACTCTTACTGCAGTCTGCCCCCTATGCCTATTGCCTCGGTTCCGTCACCGATCCCCAGGGCTATATCCTCTATGCCCAGGAACGGGATCAGTCCGGCAACCGGATTCTCCTCAAGGATTGGGTGACTTTAACTCCGGCTGCAACCCAGGCCAGTTTAGACTTTTTCGCTCAGCAACAGGCCCAGGGAGATGTTTTAAGGGGCCACGGGCCGATCGTTGATCCCCGGCTCTTGGAGTACAGCGTGACCATCCAACACCAGCGATCGTGGATGCTGCGGATCATTCATGTCAAAAATGCCCTAGAACAGCGGGGGTATCCCCTCCACTGTGAGTTAGAACTGCATTTAGCGATCGAAGACCCCCTCTTCCCCAACAATAACGATCGCTTTTGTCTCCAGGTCAGCCAAGGCCGGGGCCAAGTATTGCGAGGGGGACAAGGACATTTATCCGTACCGATCGCCAGCTTAGCGCCACTGTTTAGCGGATTTCTCTCTGCCACACAACTCCACGCCCAAGGCTACCTAGAGGGAGACTCCCGCAGTTTAGCCATTGCCCAGACCTTGTTTTCTGGCTCCGCCCCCTGGTTAGCCGACTTTTTCTAACGGGAGGCATTACGCTGGACTACTGGACTTTAAAAGTCAAGGTCAGTATATTTTTTATAGCTAAATAACTATTAATGGATTATGACGGTCACTCCTCTATCCCCTCAGTCCCCGGAGTCCTTACGACTCAACTGGTCAGCGGTTTTCTTCTTTTCCAGCATTCACCTCCTGGCCTGCCTTGCCCCTTGGTACTTTTCCTGGTCTGCCCTAGGGGTCACCCTATTTCTGCATTGGCTCTTGGGCAGCATCGGCATCTGCCTGGGCTACCACCGTCTATTGAGCCACCGTAGTTTTCAGGTTCCCCGCTGGTTAGAGTACACTATCGCCCTGATTGGGGCTGCGGCATTACAAGGTGGTCCCATTTTCTGGGCAGCGGGTCACCGTTTGCACCATGCCCACACCGAAGACGAAGTTCAAGATCCCTACTCTGCCCGCAAAGGATTTTGGTGGAGCCACATGCTCTGGATTTTCTATCCGAATGCCGATTTTTTTGACTATAACCGGTATCAGCGCTTTGCCCCCGATCTCGTCCGAGATCCCTTCTATGTCTGGCTCGATCGCTATTTCCTCGTCTTGCAATTGCCGATCGCGGCTTTGCTGTATCTCCTGGGAGGGTGGTCTTTTGTGGTGTATGGCGTATTCGTCCGGGCCGTTGTCCTCTGGCATACCACTTGGATGATTAATTCCGTAACCCACCTGTGGGGCTATCGCACCTTTACCATTCCTGATAACTCTCGCAACCTCTGGTGGGCCGCAATTTTTACCTACGGAGAAGGCTGGCACAATAATCACCATGCTTACCCCCATGTGGCCAAAGCGGGTTGGCAGTGGTGGGAACTGGATATGACCTGGTGGGTCATCAACTTGCTCAAGGTGTGTGGACTGGCCACAAAAGTGAATTTACCGCCACAACGCCAGGCCTTAATCTAAAAGCGCAAGCTAATGGATGATGCCCCCTAGAAACGGTCTGAATCCGCAGGAATCTGCGGCGATTCTAAGGTCTTGTTATTTTGGATACGGTTTTTTCCGTGGAGATCAGGCATTATATAGAGAGTATATATACTTAATCTTAACTCCTGATTCCTTGCGTGGCTCCCGGCTTTCTGGTCGGGAGTTTTTTATTGACCGGAAAGCTTTTCAATTCTAGGGAATTCTTAGAGAATAGGACTGAAGGAAAGATGGAGTCATGATTTTCCGTGAACTCTATTCGTTTTTGGTGTTCTGGTGTTCTCTAAGGAGATTTTGTAATGGTGTGGTGTGAGAACAAGAAGAATAATCATAAGCAATCTGTACCCCAAAATCTGAAACATTTCCGCAATGGGGTTGCCGTACTGCTTTTGGGGGGGAGTTTGCTCAACGTTGCCGATTTCGCGCAAGCGCAACCAGTGCCCAGCAATGCCCCCGATCCCAGCGATATTCGCCAGGGAAATCCGAATGAGGAGCAGTTCCCTCAGTCTGTTCCGGCTCCCAATCAATTTGAAAATCTACCCGGCTTGGATAGTACCCCAGAGGCAGGGGAAGGGTTGCCGGATGCAGGAACGGGAGCCAGTGTCTTCATCAGCCGGATTCTGGTGGAAGGGAGCACCGTCTACGATAGCGATCGTCTCCAGGAGGCGGTGAGTGGATTTGAGGGACGAGAATTAACCCTAGAAGAATTGCAATCGGCGGCGGATGCGGTCACCCAGATCTATCTCAACGATGGTTACATCACCACCCGAGCCGTTTTAGTCGATCAAGAAATTGTTGATGGGGTCGTCACAATCCAGATCATTGAAGGCACCCTAGCAGACATCCAAATTGAAGGAACAGAACGTCTGCGTCCCAAATATATTAGTAGCCGCATTCGCTTGGGGGCTAAAACCCCTCTGCGGGTAAGTGAACTGGAGGATCAACTGCGACTATTGCGCGTAGATCCCCTACTGGCCTCCCTGGAAGCGAGTCTGCGAGCCAGCGATAAGGTGGGGCAAAGCGTCCTGGCGGTGCGGGTAACGGAAGCGCCAAATTGGGGCGGTTTCGTGGGCATTGATAACTACAGTCCCGAAAGTGTGGGGGGACAACGCAGCCGCGCCGAAATGTATTATCGCAACCTCGCGGGGAATGGTGAAACTCTGATTGGGGGTTGGGATCGGAGCTTCGTCGGGGGTTCCGATGTGTTTCGGGTGACCTATCGGCAGCCGGTCAATGCCCGGAATGGCACCGTACAACTGCAAACCACGATCGATCGCAACGAAATTACCCTACCGCCCTTTGATGCCCTGGATATTGCGGGAGAAACGGAAAGCTACGAAATTAGTTTCCGACAGCCCATTATTCGCAGCCCTCGCCGGGAATTAGGCTTATCCGTTGCCTATCGGTACCAAAATGGACAAACCTTTGTGGGGGGGGTAGGTAGCCAATTGGGGACAACCACCGGGGCAGAGCCGGACGGTACCACCCGGGTTGGGGTCTTCAAGTTTGGTCAAGATTTTGTGCGCCGCGATCCCAAAGGAGCCTGGGCCCTGCAATCTCAGTTTAGCTTTGGCACTGACTTTCCCTTTGATGGCACCACCAATTCCGGGGATATTCCCGATACCCATTTCTTTAGTTGGCTCGGGCAAGCCCAACGGGTTCAGCGCATTAACGATCGTAACCTCTTAATTTTGCAAGCAGATTTACAGTTGGCCACCGCACCGCTGCTCAGTTCCCAGCAATTTGTCTTGGGGGGTGGACAATCGGTTCGAGGCTATAGCCAAAACCTCCGCTCCGGAGACAACGGCTTCCGCTTTTCCGCAGAGAACCGCTTCACCGTCGGCCGCAATGACCTAGGCCGTACCGTGCTCCAACTGGCTCCCTTCTTTGATACCGGTGTGGTCTGGAAAAATGAGAATAACCCCAACCCCGTTGCTGATGGCACCTTTTTGGCGGGAGCCGGTCTAGGCATTCTCTGGCAACCTACGCCAAAACTGGATATTCGCTTTGATTGGGGGGTACCGATCGTCTCGGTGAATGATGACGTGAAGGACGAGTTTCAGGATCATGGACTCTACTTTAATGTCAACTATCGTTATCCCTAAAAACTGAGGCGATTACGCAACTGAATCGATGCTGAGAGCCCCGGTTTCTCGTAGAATGCAGACTCCAGTCCGTGGAAGCTCATCCCCCAGAAACCGGGGCTCTTGGTCTTTCAGTTAGGTCTTAAAGCGAAAAAATTTAATGGAAGTGTGCGGCGCTTTGCGCCGCACTCTTCCGCCTTAAGTTGGTAGGCCAAATTCAGATAATTTTTCCTGTAACTGCTGGGCTACGCGCTCACCACACTGCCCGCTCACCTCTAGAGCAATCCGAGAAACCGATCGCCGCTCTAGATCGTAGGTATAAGTCCGATCGTAATACCTTAAAATCCCCTCGATCGCTTTGGCTAAATGTCCCTGTTCGATCGATCCTTTGATTTGAACCGTTTTTTCAAAGCCCAGCCGTTTACGAATGCGATCGGTGGCTTTGAGTAAGTCAGGGGTTGCCGCTGTGCCGTAGAGATCCAGCAGCGCTTGAATTCGTTCCCCTAGCGATCGTTGCAATTCTAAAATGGGAGCCTGCTCCATCTGCTGAAATAATTCCGCTGGAATGCGACAGGTGCCCACCTGCTTACTTTCCGCCTCAATCCAAACAGGGCGATCGGCTTGAAACTGAAACCATTGCCAAGCGATCGTATTTTCAAACTGCTCGGTGGTGGGCTGGGGTGGCAAATTTAAATGGCCATAACTACTGCCTCGGTGGTGGGCAATGCCCTCTAGATCCAGGATCTGCTCCCCCCGTAACGCCAACGCCTGTAACGCTTCTGTCTTTCCTGTTCCCGTCATCCCCCCCACAATCACGATCGGCCGGAAGAACGTTAACGTGTCCCGCACCCAACGGCGAAATCGTTTATAGCCTCCCCGGAGCAGAGACACCTCAAAGCCTGCCGTATTCAACAAAAAGGCCATACTCTCACTGCGCATTCCCCCCCGCCAGCAATGCAACCTTACCCGACGCTGCGGGGCCTGAGTTTTGGCCAATTGCACAAACTCCAATAGTTTTGTCCCTACTAACGCCAGACCTAGCTCCACAGCGGCATCACGCCCTCGGTGCTTATAGCAAGTGCCCACCTCCGCCCGCTCCGCATTGGTAAACAAGGGCAAATTGATCGCCCCTGGAATGTGACCCTGGGCAAATTCCCCCGGACTCCGCACATCCAGGAGGGGACGATCGCAATTTAAAAATTGATCAATTTCGAGAATATTCCAGGACATACAACCCGCTGCTCAAGCCGCTGACGTGTAATCTTGCCCCCCTCACGTTAAAGCGTCTTCTGGGACAACCTCAAGGGGACTTAACCTTCCCTTTACACTTTACAGGTATTGTTTTTTTGGTTTACCCGTAACAAACTGCTAGGACAATTTATGCTTTCCCAATTAACTTTTTCGCGTGTGAGGTTTTTAAGCGTATTAGCTGCTCTGTCCTTGGGTGCAGCAGCTTGTAATGCCCCTCCTGCTCCTACCCCCACCGAGGGAACAGGTGGAGAAGCCCCGGCTGAAAGTGCCAGCGGTGGATCCGATCTCAGCGGTGACGTTGCAGTAGACGGTTCTAGCACCGTATTCCCCATCTCCGAAGGGATGGCTGAAGAATTCATGGCCGGTAATCCCAATGTCCGGGTGACCGTAGGGGTTTCCGGTAGCGGTGGTGGATTCAAAAAATTCTGCGCTGGTGAAACGGATATCTCCAATGCTTCTCGCCCCATTAAGCAAACCGAAATAGATCTTTGTGCTCAAAATGGCATTGAGTTTATTGAAGTACCGGTGGCCTATGATGGCTTATCCGTGGTGGTCAATAACGCTAACGACTGGGCTGCTTGTCTGACTCCCGAAGAACTGGGCAAAATGTGGGAACCTGCGGCAGAAGGTAAAATTACCAAGTGGAATCAAGTCCGCCCTGAGTTCCCCGATCAAGATTTAGTGCTGTTTGCCCCCGGAACAGACTCCGGTACCTACGATTATTTTGTAGAAGCAACGGTTGCCGAAGTCGCCGGTGATGTGAAGGGGACCCGGGGTGACGGAACCTTTAGTGAAGACGATAATGTCATCGTCCAAGGGGTTGAAGCAAACCCCAATGGTTTGGGTTTCTTTGGCTTTGCTTACTACGAAGAAAACAAAGAAAATCTCAAAGTGGTTACTATTAAAAACGGTGCCGGGGACTGTGTAGAGCCCGCCACCGCCTCCATTGAAGATGGCAGCTATAATCCCCTCTCCCGCCCTCTTTTTGTTTACGTCAGCAAAAAGGCCTACGAAGAGAAGCCTCAGGTCAAGGCATTTATGGAATACCAGGCTGATCCTGCTAATGGCTTGATCATCTCTGAGACCGGTTATATTCCGATGCCTGCCGAGATCGTTGCCAAGGTACAATCTCGTTTAGAGTCCATGACCACAGGCACCATCTACGAAGGTGGCTCCTCAGTGGGTGTGAAATTAGCCGACAAGCTCTAAGTTCCCTGTGCCTCAAATAGCGTTTGTGGGGCGTGGTCTACGTCCCACAAACGCTGTGTTTCATCAGCCTAAAATCACTATATGACTGTAAATCTATCGTCTTCGACGGAATCTGCTAATTTGTGGAAACCGAATCGAGTGTTGAACCAACGGGTTGAGTTTGCCGTCAAAACTGTTTTTGGTAGTTTTGCCTTTCTCTCCATTGCCACAACGATCGGGATTATCCTCACTTTAATTTTTGAAACCTTTGAATTCTTAAAAGAAGTGCCTCTGTGGAAATTCCTGACGGATACCCGCTGGACACCCTTATTTAGCAGTAAAGAATTTGGCATTTTTGTTTTGGTGAGCGCCACGTTGATGATTTCAACGATCGCTATTTGTGTGGCACTTCCCTTAGGTTTGCTCTCCGCAGTTTTCTTGAGCGAGTATGCCGATACCAAGCTGCGTAAAATCCTCAAGCCCTTATTGGAAGTGCTGGCGGGAATTCCCAGTGTGGTCTTTGGTTACTTTGCCCTGTTGGTGGTGACCCCCTTTTTACAGGGGATCATTCCAGGCTTAGGG
>JBEAPM010000160.1:0-8121 GCA_041164445.1 Cyanobacteriota bacterium | reverse complement strand
TTATGGGGTGCTATGAAGTGACCCAAGCTCAATACGAAGCGGTCATGGGAACCAATCCCACCCAAGGAAAAGCATGGGTTTGGAATGGCTCAACCTGGACATCCGATACACAAATACCAGCAAAATTCCTAGGAGCCAATAAACCTGTTGTGGGAGTCAGTTGGGACGATGCTCAAGAATTTATTAAACGGCTTAACGATTTAACCGGAAAAAGCTACCGCCTGCCCACAGAAGCGGAGTGGGAATATGCAGCCCGTGCGGGAAGCACTACCCCCTTTTGCTACGGCGAAACCCTTACCCCCGCAGTAGCAAACTACAATGGTAATTACACCTATGGCAGCGGTTCCAAAGGGGAATATCGAGAGGTCACCACCCCAGTGGGACACTTTCCGGCAAATCCTTGGGGACTGTACGATGTGCATGGCAACCTGTGCGAATGGTGCGCCGATGAATGGTATGACAGTTATGCCCAAAAACCCGAAAGGTTAAAGCAAGACGGGTCAATTCCCTGGACAAAAGAATCTAGCGATATATCTCCATCAATCGATAAAGCAAGGCTGCTGCGGGGCGGTTCTTGGTACGATAATCCTAGGGATTGTCGCTCTGCGCTTCGGGGCAGGAGCTATCACTCCGTTACCAGCAGCAACACTGGGTTCCGGGTGGTTGTTGCCGTCAGGATTTCTTAACCTTTTCTTCTTTTTCCCTGTTACCCTTTTTCCTTCTTGTTCCCCTCCGGGGAGGGGTTAGGGGTGGGTTCCTCGCCGTCAGGCGATCGATTTTGTTTTTTAAAAATGGAGTTTTCTATAGATTAAAGATCTTGATGCAACACTAGCCAGATCCCCGGTTTCTGTTGGTGTTATTCAAAGATTGTTAGACTTCGCTGGAGAAAAAACCAGGGATCCAAAAATAAAACGTGGTGAAAGTAATAAATGCTATTGAACTGTTCCTTGGCACTTAAGCAGCAGAGACCGTTATCATAATGACTAGTCAGTTTCCTCAGTCTATTGCTCCAATCTATCTCCCTTGCGATATGGTTGCTCAACTCCCTACACCAACCGAACTCACACCAGCCGTTATTTATCCCGACAGCGATGGTCAGCCCATGGCAGACAATACCAAGCAATTTCGGTGGATTATGGTCATTCACCACAACCTAGACTGGCTTTTTGATCACGATCCCCTTGTTTTTGTGGCGGGAGATTTACTCTGGTATCCCGTAGAAGGCAACAATAAGATTCGTCAAGCTCCCGATGTGATGGTAATTTTTGGTGTGGAGAAAGGCGATCGAGGTTCCTATCAACAATGGAAAGAAGGAAATATTGCCCCCCAGGTTGTCTTTGAAATTCTTTCCCCAGGGAATACTCTGCTGGAAATGAGCCGCAAGCAGGCTTTTTACGATCGCTATGGGGTGGAGGAATATTACATTTATGATCCCGATCGCAATGACTTGATGGGATGGCAGCGTCGAGAAACAACCCTTGTTCCCATTGAAGAGATGGCGGGGTGGGTGAGCCCCCGGCTGGGGATCCAGTTTAATCCTCAAGAGCCAGAACTAGAACTGCTCCGTCCCGATGGCACTCCTTTTGCCAGTTATCGAGAATTGAACCAACAGTTAGAAACGATGGAGCAGCAACTCGGTGTGATAGAACAAGAGTTGGAAGCGGAACGGCAACGAGGCGATCGTTTAGCCCAACGCCTGCGGGAACTGGGTTTAGATCCCGAGGCTCCAGAAGCATCCAACACAGATTGATCTTGAGCAGGAAGCAAGCTGACTAGTGGAAACTTCGGAACGGTTCGGCGCATTCTGGTCTTTGGGTGGGATCTCCAATGGTTGACACATTGTAATTCTCTCCACTGAGATACCCAGAGCGATCGATCGCCCCGGTTTGGGACTGTTCACACAGAATAGATTCAATACTGCCCACGCCGCTGCTGAGTAAGATCACATCAACCACCCCTAAATAGGCGCGTACCCCTTGCACATCTTTTGGCATGGCCCAACTAACGATCGCTAACTTATAGGAAGGATCCCGAGGATTGGCCGGTTGTTGCCCCTCTAGATTGGTAATGCTGTAGGTATAGCTTCTCGTTTCAGTGGGAATTCCCACATCTAATTCGTTAGAATCCACCGCGAAACGTTGATTTTCTAAGTAAAAGGTTTGGTGCGATCGATTCAATGCACCGATATAGGTTTTAGCCTCAGCCTGACGAGCTTTGCTGGTTTGGTTGAGCATCGAGGGGATCCCGATCGCCGCAAGAACACCAATAATAATCACGACCACTAAAAGCTCAATTACGGTGAACCCCAAGCTGGTTGCCTGAGTCCAGGATGAGCAGAGCAAGGTCAAAGGGACTTGACCGTTTCGGGACATCCCCGATGTTTGAGAAAATTTCGTCATAACCCTAGATGATCAGAAAGGACAAAACTATAGATGCTATGGTTAAAGGCTTGCTGCTTAAAGCAGGGCACTCGATTAATAATTGCGGCGGTTTGCGTAGCCGACTGTCACAATCCTACTCCTTTCACCTTAAATTACGCCTCTTTTTAAAAACTTCCCAAAATTCTCAAGTAAGCTATCAATAAAATTTTTAACTTTTCGAGACTCTCAAAATTATGGCGGATTTACAACGAGCGATCGAAATTGCGGTGAGTGCCCACCAAGGACAACGGCAACGCAACGGCCTTCCCTATGTGCTTCATCCCTTCACCCTTATGCTGGAGATGAAGTCTATCCCTACTCAAATTGCTGCAGTGCTCCATGATGTGGTGGAAGACAGTGAGTGGACTCTGGCCCAATTGGCGGAGGAGGGATTTGCCCCTGAGATCCTAACCGCGATCGATTGCCTCACCCACCGTGAGGGTGAACCCTATACTGCCTATATCGATCGTATTGCGGAGAATTCCTTGGCTCGACAAGTTAAACTTGCCGATCTGCGAGACAATATGGACATTCAGCGAATTCCCAATCTAAACGATCGAGATTTAGAACGTTTAGGTCGTTATCATCAGGCCTGGTTAAAGCTACAAGCCTGTCATACTGCTACTTAATCCTGTGATTGATGAAACTTCTCCACGTTGATGCCTTCGCCTCCCAAACCTTTCACGGTAATCCTGCGGCGGTCTGTCTGCTCAATGCTCCGGCTGAAGCAGATTGGATGCAACGGGTTGGGGCAGAAATGAATTTGTCGGAAACGGCCTTTGTCTATCCTCTTCCTGCGGAAGGATCAGATTCTGCTCACTATCACCTGCGCTGGTTTACCCCCACGATCGAAGTTGATCTCTGTGGCCATGCTACCCTGGCGACGGCCCACGCCCTGTGGGAAGAAGGACGGGTTGCTCCGACTCAACAAATTCGCTTTGAAACCCGCAGTGGTACGTTAATTGCCGATCGGTTCATGGCCGATGGATCGGGAGACTGGATTTGTTTGGACTTTCCGGCCACGCTCTCCCAACCGCTAGACCTGCCAAGGGGATTGCAGGAAGCCCTAGGTTTAACCGAACCGCCCTTAGCAGTGGAGGTCAACAGTTTAGGGTATATTGTCCAGGTTGCGTCTGCGGCGATCGTTGCGGCGCTAGAACCCAACTTTACCCAGCTTCAGACCTTTGCCGTACCAGGCACGATCGTTACCGCAGCGGGGGACACACCCTACGATTTTACCTCCCGTTTTTTTGCGCCGAATCTAGGCATCAATGAAGATCCCGTGACGGGATCTGCCCATTGTAGCCTAGCTCCCTACTGGTATCAGCGCCAAGATAAAACGGACTTTTTGGCTTATCAAGCTTCGGCCCGAGGCGGCATCTTACAGATAACTTATCAACGGGCAGAACAACGAGTGAAACTGCGGGGGCAGGCTGTGACTGTTCTCCGGGGTGAACTTTTGGCATAAAAGAATCTCTACACTCAGAGACCTATACTGGCTGAGAGGTGAGCATGAGGCGTAGTTTGAGATGGATCAGATTCAATTGCGCTAGTCCTAAGTCCACATCCCCTTGAATAACAATGCCGGTGTTGAGTAGACGATCGAGGAGTTCTAAAAAGCAGGCATTTTGGTTGTGTTCACCGGGATAATACCCCCCAGATTTGGGCAGTAAGGTGCCTAGTTCCCCTAAATCCACATTGAGGTCTGCGGGGTCAATTTCAAAAATCTCACAGAGTTTGAGGGTCTGCTCTTCCAGCAAGCGTAAGCTTTCTGCGGCACTGTCCAATTGTTCCTCAGACAACGCCCCCCCCTCCATCCGACGAATGACCTGAGCCTCCATTAACTGGCGAATCAGTTCCGTCACCGTTAAGAGTAATGGCGCTAGACCTGATTCTTTGGCAGGGGAAGAGGGAGCCGGAACAAGGGCATCATGGGTCATCGTAAATTATCCGCTAGCAACTTAAACGCGATGTGCAACTATTCTCAGATCCCCGGTTTCTGGGGACTCTCATCAAGGGATTGGACTTCGTTCTAGGAGAAACCGGGGATCTTGGCACTTAACTTGCACATGCCGTAACTTAAGGCAGAATCAACTTAGGGTAGAAGGGGCAGAAGACGCGCCTTGAATAGATGACGTGCTCTAAGAGTCTGCCATTTCGGCTAAAAACTTCTGTTGATAGTCCAAGAACTGCTGATGCCATTCGGCAAAGCGCTTCTGACCATCTCTCACCAGTTTGCGGCGATAGCTTTCTGAAGAGACCATCGTACTTGAGGAGTCCTGGCGATCGTTTTGGTGTTTGTCGCGATACTGCCGACAATGATCCTCATAAGCCCCATGCCATTCTTGAAAACGTCGTTGCCCATCTCGCACCAGTTCTTGGCGATAGGCTTCGGAAGATAGATTGGGTTGGGATGCCATTATTCTACTCCTGGAGTCTCTAGGGGTTGCGGTAAGGAAACAGATTCCGGTTGGGGAAGGTTCAAGACGGGCGAAGCGCTAGTCTCAGGGGCGATCGGTTTAGATCTAAGACTAGACGATCGTCTCAGGGCGCGGAACCGACCAGCCCGCCAATATAAGGCTGCACTGAGAATTTCTGCCGCTAGGGTAATTTGGTGAGCACTGCCATAGGTGGCATAGGGCAAGTTGCTGAGGTTGGGACAATCTCTAAAGCACTTGAGCCGTTGACTCGATTTTAGAGCATTCAGGGTTTTGGGAGGAATCATGGTTAGTTATGAGTTATGAGTTATGAGTTATGAGTTATGAGTTTTGGGGTTTTGAGTTAAGCATCTAAATTTTCAGAGCGATCGTTTTGTAGTGAGGGCTTCAACCCTCAAAACGTGCAAATTGAATTCTGATCAGCTTACCCTTTTTTGTTTTAAAGATTAATTTGTTTGGCTTTCCACTCAAAGCGGCGCTTCGCGCCGCACTCTTCCGCCTTGAGTTGGTAGCCATTTGTTTTAGGGGTAAACTAGCCTCCGCTAGGAGCGCTTTCTTCTGCCTCGACTTGTCTTATTGCAGGGGATGTTACAGACATTTCAGCGGCTGGTTCTAAGGCTTTTAAGGATCGTAATTCAGATTCTAAAGCGGCTAAGCGATCGTTAAGTTGTCGATTTTCTAGTTCGAGTTGGGCAGCTTTATTGCTTAAATAGGGATCACCCTCCCACCAGTTAATGCCCATCTCCCGCGCTTTGTCCACCGAAGAAATCAGCAGACGAATCCGAATGTTCAGCAGTTCTGTCGAGGCGACGGATACCGAAATATCCCCCGCAATAACAATACCCTTATCCAGAACCCGCTCCAAAATATCTGCTAAAGAGGACGCTTGGGTTGCAGTGGGGAAATCTCGCCGTAGGGAACGGTGATCGGATCGTTGGAGGGAGGAAGACTGACTCATAACCTTGGGAAAAGTTTTAGTTTTAAGTTTTGAATGTTGAGTTTTGAGTTTTGAATTGAGTGCAATGACTAGACCTTAGTCATCATCAGCCTGAGTTCTAAGTTACAAATTAACTCATAACTCGGCTTTCCACTGAAAGCGGAAAAATTTAATGGAAGAGTGCGGCACGGAGCGCCGCACTCTTCCGCCTTAAGTTGGTAGCCTAAAACTCAAAACTCATCACTTCCGCTAAGCCACAAGTTCTGGCGGAGTGGCATCCACACGATAAATGGTGCGGCCGGAATCCCGAGCCGTAAATTCATCCCGCTGTACCACCAAAACCCCCTTCTCCGTCAACGATCGGAGCGCATCTACGGCTTGAACCCGATTTAACTTCAGGGCTGCTTCAATTTCTGCAAGGTAGGCCCCTTGAGAGGTTTTCAGATATTGGTAGATCGCCTGTTCCTGGTTTGTGGAGAGAAAGGATAGATCCTCTTCTTCCGTTTCTGCCAGGCTACTCCCCTCGTGTAACACCGGTAAGTTAGACTTCACTTCCGGATGGGGTTCGCTACTGGCCAGGAAGACTTTGGAGTCTGGTTCTTCATCCCCTAAATGATTGAGGCAACTCCATAGGGTTTGGGTTGCTTCTTCCACCGTCAAAGTGGTGCGAGAGAGGAGCACATCGGCACACAGATCCCGGAATTCCGCGTCTTCAGCATGGATGGGAAGATTGTGCTCCTGGGCAATCTTGGCAATCATTAGGCACGATCGAAGACCCGATGACTTCTCCTTTTGGGCAATCTTGCGGAAGCGTTTCACCAATTGAACGACGACCTGAGCAGATTCCCGATCGATGCCTGTTTTTTGTACCGCAATTTCTTGCTGAGTCAGTTCATCGGGTTCCGGCACATTAATGGTAATTAACCGATCCATGAGGGCATCTTGGGTGGCATGAACCCCACAATATTCCTCGGGATTGGAGGTGAAAATTCCTCGAAAATGAGGACTGACCCGCACATAATCCGATCGTTGATTGGCAGAGGGGGGCAAAACCAGAAGTTTCTCTTCTAAGGCGGAGAGGAGAACGTTGTTAACCTCAGGGCGCGATCGGTTAAATTCGTCGTACACCAAGGTAAACCCTTCCCGGCAAGCCATGGTTAAACGAGAGTCCACCCAATTATGGCGCATCTCATCTTCCATTTTGACCACGGTGTGGATAAAGTTATCGACCACTTTCTTGCGGGTATAGCCCGTTTGGTTGCCAATTAGATCAGAGGTCTTAAACTCATCATCCCCAAAAATGAGCATGATCGGCCGTGCTAGCAAATCGGCTAAATGCAGTGCGAGAGTCGTTTTGCCGGTACCCGCAGGGCCCCGCAAGTGTACTGAGAAGCCAGACTGCAAATAACGAAAGGCCCGTAGGGTTAACCTCTCGATAAAAGGAGTGCTGACAAAGCCCCTGGAGCGGGGTTGAAGAACGGTAGTCACTGGTCACCTCCTACAATGAAATAGGCTCGATCCTGCTGAGTAATCCGGCTTTGCTCATTTAAAGATTGCAACGCATCCACAATTTGAATGCGATTTAACCCTACCCCAGCTTCAATTTCTGCGAGCCGGGAACCAGGATGCTCCAGCACAAACTGATGGACTTTCTCTAAAGTATACGCATTCCCTAAGCCGCTGTTGGTAAAGCTGGGCTTAGGGGGGCTGACTTGAGGACTGGGAGTAGGGGGACGCACAGAAATGGGCGCAGGTTGAATGGGTTCCGGTGTTCCATCTCCCCACACTTCATCGGATAACTGGGCACGAAATTGCTTGAGATTCTCCCGTAGTTGGGCTGCTTGCTGCACACGGGCACGACTCACTTGTTGGCGGTCTACCTGACACTGAGAGAGGTACACATCCACGCCGGAGCTTAGCTCTTTACAGAAATGTTGGAGATCTTGCCGTATCGCCTCTCCCTGGGCTTGGCGATTCTGGGCTGTTTGTGCCAAAAACTGTTCCGTTGAAGTCACCAAGGACTGACTAAAATCCTTGAGGGACTGTTGAACTTGGGCTGCCCGCGCTTGACGTTCTTGGCTGCTAGTAGCAATGCGCTCTGCAGATTGTTGGGCCAGACGGCGGCGAAATTGGGTCAAACTTTCTTTCATTTGAGTGCTCCCCACAAGTCGGGATTGACAATATTGATTTAAAAGATCTCTTAAGTCTCTCAGTTCGCGTAAATTTTTTAAGACTATGACGAATTATCCAGAGTGAAGAGACTCTCTGGCAGCGCTAAGTATCCTAGCAGCATTTTGAGCAAAGGAGACAACGGAGTGATCCGCCA
>JBEAPM010000159.1:0-15325 GCA_041164445.1 Cyanobacteriota bacterium | reverse complement strand
GATGCCAGCTACGATACCCAGATGATCTAAATTTTTGACTTGGACGCTCATCCGAGTCCTCCCTCAATAAATAGCTTTAGATTTTATACGATTTCGCTATCTACCTGCGGAATGTAGGCTGCAGGATTATGGTGAGCAATTTTCAATTTTTGATCAAAGCACTGCGGTTTCCAGCCACAGCCCCCACACTTCTTGCCTTGAGCTTAACAGCGTTCCTTGCGGGGCAGTTCAATAGTCTTTTATCGTCCCAAACCCTACAACCTGCTTCGGAGGATGACGATCTTGACCAGTCACCGGAAGGAAGTCCTTTGTCTCAAGATCTATCTCCTCTGGAGACTGTGATCCTGCCGGAACAACTGCTGCCAGAGCTTTTGCCCCAAGCCCAAGCCCAATTTTCTCCCAGTCTTGCTCCTCCCGCTATTATCCCAGATGCGCTGAAGCCGATCGTGAATCGCTCAAGCCCCTCCGCCAACCTGGACTTAGCCTTACCGAAACCGTTAGCCGCGCCTCCTCCCCTTCGCCCGGTGCGGACACCGCTGCGCCCCATTCAAGTTGGGCCGGATTTAGTCCAGTCTGCAGTTTCTCGTACCCTCGCTTATCAAACCGTAAGCTCTGCTGCGCCTCAGCCAGTCTCGACCCATTGGGTTGATGTTGAACAGCATTGGAGTCAGCCCTATGTCAATGCTTTGGCGAGTATGGGCATCATCCAGGGGCTTCCAAATGGTGATTTTGAACCCGATCGCCCCATTACCCGTGCAGAATTGGCGGATCTCCTCCAGCGATCGTTACCCCGTCCCGAAATTCAGGCAGATGTGGTGGCGCTGAGAGATGTCCCCCCGAGCCATTGGGCTGCGACCAGTATTAATCGAGCTGTGCGGATGGGCTTTTTTCCAGATGCGGCGGGGACGCTCTCTTTTAATCCCGATCGTCCGGCTTCCCGTTTGGTGACTTGGGGAGCGATCGTTTCCGGTTTAGATTTACCCAGTTCAAAACAACACAATGCGCTGTTGCAGGCGTGGGAAGCCAGCCAAGTCAACAATCCAGAGGCAACATCAGCCCAATTGAGTCCTCAGGATGAACTGAGCCAACCGGTAACACGGGCCGAAACGATCGCCTTGCTCTACCATGCCTTGCGCCTCACGGAACAGGGCAAACATTTGGCTTTTATCCCCCCTGCCCAAACCGTCCCGGCGGAACGGCCTTCTCTTTCTCCCCCATCTCCCCTAGCTCAGAGAAATCCCGCCTCAGTTCAGCACGCTTCAGGTACAGCATCAGAGGCGCGATCGTTGGCGGAGGCGCGATCGACCGTTGCCCGTCAAGAACCGCTGGAACCTGCCGTAGTCCGATCGGTTGCTTCTGAACATTCCTCCCCGTCCTCAACCGTTGCCCTACCGGAGCGACCAGTAGAGTCTCGGCCGCCTCAACCTCAAGCCCCGGTTTTAGTCGCAGCCCAATTACCCCTACCGGATCCCCTCTTAGCGCCCCTGCCTCCAGTCTCAGCAGAGCCAATCCTAGAGTCACAGGAGCATTTCCAGCCGGTGGAACGCCTTTCCCCGGAATTTGCGGCAGAACCCAGTTCCTCTCAACTCCCTCCAGAAGTTTCGGGGGAACGCAATCTCCTCGACAGTGCTTTCCCCAATCCCGCTGCGGTGGATCAAACCTATCGGCTAGGAGCGGGGGATCGGGTTTTCATTGAGGTGTTTGGGTTACCTCAGTACAGCCAAGAATATCAAGTGCTGGTGGATGGCAGTCTGAACTTGCCCCGAGCCGGTCGGATGGTGGTGGAGGGGATGACCCTGGCGGAAGCAGAATCCCTCATTTATGGGCGCTATGCTCGCTATTATCAGCAACCCGCCACTAGTGTTGTTCTGATGTCCCCCCGATCGCTCCGCATTGCGGTGACGGGGGCCGTGAATCGTCCTGGAGTCTATCGCCTTTCCCCCAATGAAGGGGCTGCGGTTCCCAGTGTGACTCAAGCCCTCCAAGAAGCGGGAGGGATTAACCCCGATGCAGATTTGCGCCAAGTCAAGGTCTATCGATCCCAAGGGAATGGCAATCCTCAGGAGCTAGCTCTGAATTTATGGAATCTCTTACAAAATGGGGATTTAGATCAGGATATTAGCCTGCGCGATGGCGATCGAGTGGTAATTCCCCAGGCGGAATCCTTAAGTATTGAAGATTTGAATCAAATTGCGACGGCCAATATTGCCCCCAATGCCATCGAGGTCACGGTGGTGGGTAGTGCAGCGGATAGCCAAGGGGCCCTGAAACTGTCGCCGAACACGCCGCTCAATCAGGTGATCTTAGCGGCTGGGGGCTTTAACGATCGCCGCCAAAGCCGCACCGTCAACCTGATTCGTCTCCATCCCAATGGCAGCGTAGAGCAACGGCTGCTGGAGGTGCCCATCGCTGCCGATGTGAATGAGACGAATAATCCAATTTTGCGAGATAAGGATGTCATTGTCCTCGATCGCTCCAAAGGAAGCGTTGTTCGGGAAAGTACCCTAGGGGTTTTGGGCAATATTCTCCGCGTGATTCCCTTTGTGAACCTCCTCTTTTAGCCCAGCCAACTCCAGCCCGATCGCCTGCACTCGATCGTCTGCACTCGATAGCCCTTTTATTGAATCCATTGAAGTTATTACGCCATGGACACTTCTCCCCACTCCCCTAGCCCGTTGGCAGCCCAAACCCAAAGCCCAAATGGCAATGGTTATCGCAATGGCCACAGTAATGGCCAGGCTCCCCAGCCTTTGCAAATGATGCCCATCTCCCCCTGGGGCTATCCCTCCCAGGAAGAGGCGGCAGATTTTGATCTTATTGGTCTGCTCAGCATTCTGAGACGTAGAGCCTTTTCGTTTATTGGCGTGGCAACGATCGTCTCCTTTGGGGTCTGGACACGTACCTTAATGCAAACCCCCATTTACGAAGGATCTTTTCGGATTCTTGTCGAAGCCGTGTCTTCTGATCCCCCCATTTCCCAACTCATTGATCAGGATCGCAGCGAATTAGATTATTCTACTCAAATGCAGGTTTTACAGAGTCCTGAAATTCTCCAATCGATTCTAGAGCAAATCCAAACAGAATATCCCCAAATTACCATTCAAAACCTTTCTGCAAATTTATTAATTACCCGTCTCAATGATACAAAAATCTTAGAAGTTAAATATCGAAATTCTAACCAAGCCCAAATTCAAACCGTTTTAGATCAGGTTGCCCAAGGTTATCTGGACTACAGCTTAAAGGAACGCCAAACCTCTCTACGACAAGGTATTGGTTTTGTTGAGGAGCAGTTACCTGAAATGCGGCAACGGGTAAATACCCTGCAACAAATGATTCAGGAATTACAACAAAACTATAATTTTATCGATCCACAATTGCGTACCCAGGAATTAACAGTCCAGTTGTCTCAACTCTCCCAATCCCTGTTTGGAATTGAACAACAATTAGTGCAGGCAGAGTCTCAGTATCAAGGTTTACAAGACGTTTCCGGCGCAACGATCGCACTCCGTAATGATCCTATTTACCAAAAACAGTTGTCTCAGGTTCAGTCGGTTGAAAATCAAATTGCCCTAGAATTATCCCGCTCCCGAGAAACCAGCCTGGAAATTCAGGCCCTCGAACGTCAGCGCACTAATTTGTTGCCCTTACTGAACCAAGGGGCGGAATCGGCTCTGAATGTGAAAGTGAATGAGGCTGCCCACATCATTAGCAATTTACGGGAGCAGCAATCTCGGATTCAAAGCCAAGGGGCGCAACTCCAATCGCAAATTAGCCAAATGCCCGCTTTGTCACGGGTGTTTAATGAACTCCAACAGGAATTAGAAGTTGCCCGTCAAAGTTTAAATCGTCTCCTCGCCGCTCGGGAGTCGCTGCAATTGGAATCGGCTCAAAAAGAAATTCCTTGGCAACTGCTGGTGGCTCCCCAAACTTCCAATCGTCCCATTTCCCCCAATGTTTCCCGCAACCTCTTTTCTGGGATTATCCTCGGTCTAGCCTTAGGGGTGGGCACAGCCCTGCTGATCGATCGTCTTGATAATGTCTTTCATAGCATTGACCAACTCCAAGAAGATATTAAAGATCCGATGTTGGGGGTGATTCCCTTTAGCCCTGAATTGGCTGAAAATCAGCCTACGATCAAGGGTAAACCCACCCAAACCGAAGGACTCTCGAAACTATTAACGGAAGCGGTGCGAAGTTTAGCCATTAATCTTCGACTCATGGGGGCAGATTCTCCCATTCGCAGTTTGGTAATCAGTTCGGCAATGCCTGCAGACGGAAAGTCCACGGTTTCCCTGCATTTGGCCCAAGCAGCGGCAGCCATGGGACAGCGGGTTTTGCTAGTGGATGCCGATTTACGTCGTCCGAAGTTACACCGTCGTTTATCCCTATTTAACGGTCAAGGTTTGGCAAACCTCATTACCAATGGAGATGTACCGATCGAAGAGGTCATCCAACCCTCAGGATTAGAAGACAAACTGTGGGTGCTGACCTCCGGTCAACGCCCCCCGGATCCCTCTCGCTTGCTGTCCTCTGAAACGATGAAGCGGCTTAACAAAACCCTGCAATCTGCCTACGATCTCGTGATTTACGATACCCCGCCTTTATTAGGATTATCAGACGCTAGTTTATTGAGCAATCTCTGTGATGGTCTGATTTTAGTTGTAGGCTTAGGACAAACCGATCGCGGGGCCCTGAAACGATCGCTAGAAAACATTAAAACCGGACGCACGACCCTATTAGGGGTAGTGGCCAATGCGGTCAAACAAAATCCGGGATCACGCTACTACGATTATTACTACTATTCCTATGGTTACCACCAATATTATCGGGGGGCAGAGGCCCTAGAAGAATCCGATAGCTAAAGTCTGGAAGCTTGCCCTTCGGTACCGAGCAAGTTCTTATTTCGCCTCCAGAATCTCTGCCACCCCATCATCATTGAAAAAACGCACCATCACATCAAAATCTCTGCCCCGCAGTGGCATTAAGGGCTCCGCATGGGGACATAGATAAAGACTTTCGTAGTGGCTCAAGCCATCCCAAGGGGTTAAATAATCATCCGGTAACGATCGCTTGGGTAAAACCTCTTCGCGTTCACGGGCAAAGCGCACTAATTCTGGCAGGCTGTCCTGAGACTCCCGAGGTGAAGCCATAAAGGGATGGAGGCAGGGATTTTGCCACGGTGTTAAATCCTCTAGGTCAAGACCGTTGGCTTCCATTTCTTGCAGCTCTTTCTGGCGAGCAAAACGGACGAGATCCGGCAGATTCGGATTAATCCAATTTTGGTAGGAATGGGCAGACTGCGAGTGGCTTGCCATAAAAAATCCTCAGAGGGTAGGGTAAAGCACGGCTGATACCTTAATATCCCTGATTGACCTCTGTTTGACTGTGCTAGTTCTCACCCCCCTAGGGGACTTTATCAGCGGGCCCTTGTGATCCGGCTACGGGGGACTGCAAAAAGTGAAGCGGGACAGCCAGCTATCAATGCTCTTTGCCCCGCTTCCATATAGTGAAGTTATATAAAGTTTTTAGTCTTCAGAGTCTTTATTAAGCTGACTCCGTTTCAATACTTAAAGAATCGCAGCTTTTTGCAATACTTCCTGATTTCGTAATATTTCCTTTAGATTTGCGGGGATCATTGCTTTCAATGATGTTAACCATTAGGGATCGCACCTTATGGGATGAAAATGTCCGCTACCCGCCATCCTCAGGAGAGACTTTATTGCCGTAAAGTTAGGGCTAGCCTCTCCGTATATTCTCAGCTTTGTAAACTTTTACAACAATAGTCCCAGATCAGGATACCGTTCAGGACGGAGAGCAGGGTTGAGCGGGATAAGGGGTCTCGTGGGGCTGAGTGCGGCAGCCAAACCACTCATAGCGGTGATCGCGGATTTGGGCATAGGCCCGATCGCCCATCCACTTGAGACCCGGTAGCGCCCGATATGCCGCAATAAAGGCATCTCCCAGGGGTAAAAGATTGGCAATTTCTTCGATCGCTGCGGTGCCTTGCCAGCGGTTGCCCCAGTCGTGGCTATCCAGCAAAATTACTCCGGCCTCGCACTCTGCCGGGGGAATGCCAAAATGTGACAGGGTCATCTCATCCTGCATACGGGCATAGTTAAACAATTGCCCCTGATCAAACTGCGCTAATAATTGGGTAAAGGCAACACAAAGATTACAGTTGCCATCGTAGATTACGTAATAGGTCATAGAACGTTTTGGAATGCTCAAGGTTGTGGGGGTAGATGCAACGCCCCCGGAAACAATCTGTTTTTAAGCTTCGTTTGTGGCTTTCCACTGAAAGCGAAAAATTCAAGGGAAGCGGAGCGCTGCACTTTTGCGCTTTAAGTTGATAGCCCGTTTTTTTCGGTACTGATCAGCGGGCGGGCTTGAACGGGGTTGCTGATCCGGCCAATCCCTTCAATTTCCACATGAATGGTATCCCCAACTTGAACGGGGCCAATGCCTTCTGGCGTGCCGGTGAGAATAACATCTCCCGGGAGAAGCGTCATAATGTGGCTGATATAAGAGACGATCGTTTCTGGACTAAAGACCATCTGATCAATGGCTGCGGATTGAACCGGCTGGCGATCGTCATTTAGAAAGGTTTGCAGCAATGCACCGGCAGCCACTTCCCGAACAATCCAGGGGCCTAACGGACAAAAGGTGTCAAACCCCTTACCCCGGGTCCAGGTGGCATCAGATTTCTGTAAATCTCGGGCGGTCACATCATTGGCAATGGTGTAACCCCAGATTTTGGTTTGGGCTTCGAGGGCAGAACAATCCCGACAAGTTTCGCTAATGACGATCGCTAGTTCGCCTTCGTAATCCACCCGCTGGGATTGAGGAGGATAGAAAATCGGACTTTGATCGGCAATAATGGCGCTAGAGGGTTTCAGGAAAATTAACGGCTCCGCAGGCACCTCCCCCCCCATTTCGGCGGCATGGGCCGCATAGTTTTTACCCACCGCTACAATCTTGGAGGGTGTGCAGGGGGCTAAGAGTTGATAGCGATCGGGATCCAGCACTGTCCCCACAGACTTTCCCTCTAGCCACGGTGCCGCACTGAGTATTTCAACTTCACGATTAAGTTGCAACAGACCATAATGTATCTGTCCGTCACCGGTTTGAATCCTAACATACCGCTGAGCCATGGCAATTCATCAGTAAGGATACGTACTGTGACATTCTCCCATCACTGGGGCTATACCTACAGGGTAGGTTTCTCAGTGTGGGCTTCTCAGTGAACCCTGCTAGCGCATCGGGCCTGTCCTGAGCTTTGCTTATAGTCTACGTGATGCCCGCATCGCAGACTTGAACAGTTTAAGCCTATTCATCCCTTCACTGCTAGAACTTGACCCCTCTAGGCTACCAACTTATGGCGGACGGGGGCGACGCTCTGGGCCCTTCCCTTCAATTTTTTCGCTTTCCATGGAAAGCCCCTTCTACGGCCGTCCCGGCCAGAGTCGTTGCCAAAGCCCCCACTTCTGGTGCCGAAAACGACCGTCGGGATAGCAGGTTGTTGCATCGCAACTGGCCATGGACAATTGCAGGTCAGTGACTTTTGCCCCTGTCAGATTGGCTCCTTGAAGGTTTACCCCCCGCAGGTTAAGCAAGATACTTTGCTGCAAATAGACCTAACCTGGCAAGCCCACAGCTTACGCAGAGCAGAGACCTTGAAATACGCCAAGCCCCACAGCAGAACCAATTGAGGGATCTGAAGCCCGTTCTGGGTGGGGCATCATGCCCAACACATTGCCCTGGCGATTACAAATTCCCGCAATACGATTGAGGGATCCATTGGGGTTATGGGCATAGCGAAACAGCACCTGCTGGTTCTCTTCGAGTTCCTTCAAGGTGTCTTTGTTTGCATAATAACGACCTTCTCCGTGGGCTATGGGTAAGGCAACAATTTGTCCCGCTTGGTACTGCTGTGTCCAGGGCAGATCGGTACGCTCCACCTTCACGGGAACCCGATCGCAAATAAAATGTAAGCTTTGGTTACGAATGAGGGCTCCGGGCAATAACCCGGCTTCCGTTAAGACCTGGAATCCGTTACAAATGCCAATCACCCACTTTCCTGCTTGAGCATGGGCGATCGTGGCTTGCATCGCTGCCGAAAAGCGGGCAATGGCTCCACACCGCAGGTAATCTCCATAGCTAAAACCACCGGGTAAGACCACCACATCAATATCCGATAAGTCAGAATCCTGATGCCAGATCAGACGAGTGGGTTGGCCTAATAAACCAGCGGTAACCCAGTACACATCCCGATCGCAATTGGAACCTGGAAAAACAATAATGCCAAATTTCATGGAGCCTGCCATTCCAACAATAAGCGGTGGGTTCCTCAATTCCCTGGGGCGGGCGGCGCAGCCACCTGTCACTGTTCCTAGGACGAGATCATAACGATGACGAGATCACGATCGGACGAGGAACAAATATTGTGAAGGGTGAGGAACCCCTGTGGTGATCATAAGTGATCATAAATCAAAACCCTGCCGCTTGAATCAGAACGGCGACCAACTTAAGGCGGAAGAATGCGTCGCACTCTTCCCTTATACAGCAATCCTAAATGGGTTGTGTGGTGTGCGCCCGAAGGGCGCACACCACACAACGGTTTCAGCAGTATAGTCTTTACAACTTATCTAGGACTGCTATATTTTTTCACGTTCAGTGGCAAGCGGCATCAACTAAAATGGATTCTGCTCGTACCGTAACGCCTATGTCCCATTCCCCAGACTTGGAGATCGCTCTCAAGCAATATTTTGGCTACGATCGCTTTCGCCCTGGTCAAAAAGAGTTGGTGGAGGCTATTCTCCGTCGCCAAGATGCCCTTGCGATTATGCCGACGGGGGGAGGAAAATCCCTGTGTTATCAACTCCCGGCCATCCTGCACACCGGGGTGACGATCGTTATTTCTCCTTTAATTGCCTTGATGCAGGATCAGGTGGATGCGCTGCAAAAAAATGGGATTCCTGCCACCTTTTTAAATAGTAGTTTAAGGGGGCTGGATATTCGATCGCGTCAGGCTGATATTTTAACGGGTCGAATTAAGTTGGTGTATGTGGCACCGGAGCGACTGCTTACGCCGGTTTTTCTTGATTTTTTAAGGGAGGTTCAAGACGATCGGGGTCTGGCCTGTTTTGCCATTGATGAAGCCCACTGTGTCTCGGAATGGGGTCATGATTTTCGTCCAGAATATCGACAGCTTGCTCAACTTAGAAGGGCTTTTCCTACCGTGCCCTGTATGGCTTTGACTGCAACGGCAACGGAACGGGTTCGTCAAGATATTTTGTCACAATTGCAGTTACGTGCTCCCTGGGTTCATATTGCGAGTTTTAATCGCCCTAATTTATATTATGAAGTCCGACCCAAATCCGCTCAATCCTATCCCCAATTACTAGGGTTAATTCGGGAGTATCAAGATGGATCTGTGATCATCTATTGCATGAGCCGTAAAAAGGTGGATGAACTGACCGATCGTCTGCGCCAGGATCAGATTAATGCGGTTTCTTATCATGCGGGTCTATCGGATAAAACCCGTGAAGAAAATCAAAATCGGTTTATCCGCGATGATGTCACGGTTATCGTGGCAACGATCGCCTTTGGGATGGGTATTAATAAACCCGATGTTCGTTTAGTGGTTCACTACGATTTACCGCGAAATTTAGAAAGTTATTATCAGGAATCGGGACGAGCCGGACGGGATGGCGAACCGGCCCGTTGTCTCTTATTTTTCTCGTGGTCTGATATTAAACGGGTGGAATGGATTATTGATCAAAAGCTCGATCCCGTTACCGGGGATCCGTTAGAAGCAGAACAACGCATTGCCCGGCAACAATTGCGCCAAGTCGTAGATTATGCTGAAAGTTCCCATTGTCGGCGGACGATTCAACTCGGTTATTTTGGCGAGCGGTTTAGTGGTAATTGTGAAAACTGTGATAATTGTTGTACCGATCGCTCCCAGCAAGATTGGACGATCGAAGCTCAAAAGTTTTTGTCCTGTGTGGCTCGCTGTCAAGAACGCTTTGGTACCAATCATATTATTAATGTCTTACGGGGTTCGCAAAGAGCTAAGGTTTTACAGTATCGTCATGATCAATTATCCACCTATGGGATTGGCAAAGAACGTAGTAAAAAAGAATGGCAATTTCTGGCCCGATCGCTCTTGCATCAAGGTTTGCTAGAAGAAACCCAGGATGGCTATGGCATCCTCAAATTAAATGCGGGAAGTTGGGAAATTCTGCGTAAACAACGATCGTTTGTGCTCTCAGTACCTCAACAAATTGGAACGATCACAGAGACACAGACCTCCGAAACAGAGGCCTCAAAAACGGCCCAAACGCCGAGAGGGGATACACAGACTCTTTTCGATCGCCTCCGCAAACTCCGCAAAACTATTGCCGATCAAGAGCGAGTTGCCCCCTATATGGTCTTTTCTGATGCCAGTTTACGCCTGATGGCTCAGCGACAACCCCAAACTTTAGATGCCTTTGCCCAAATTTCTGGGGTGGGTCAAGTTAAATTACAGCAGTATGGCGATCGTTTTACGGAATTTATCCGGGATTATTGCCAAACAGAAGCCCCCCGATCCTCTGCTCTGGGTAGCCTGGGTAGCACTCAACTGCAAACCTTTGAATGGTATAAAAAGGGCTATACCCTAGAGGGAATTGCGGAACAACGGCAATTAACAGTGGGAACGATCGTAGAGCATCTGTGTCACTTGATTGAAAAGGGCTATAAGGTTGATATTTATCCCTTAATTGCCGCCGAAGCAGATCGAGAAATCACCGCAGCGATCGAGCAAGTTGGAGATGGGAGCTTAAGTCAAATTCGAGAATATCTCCAGGAGAAATTTTCCTATGAAGATATTAAATTAGTCCGGGCTCAGAGACGAGCCCAAGGGAAATCTTAACGGCTGTCTCCCTTCCTCTATCCTTTTGCCAACAATGCCGTTAAATCAATTTCATCACCACTGGGTAAGGCCCCCTGTAAATGGCCTAACCATTCAATTAAATTATCCATTTGTTGACTAACGGGTAATACGCCTAAGCCCCGAACGATGACTTTTTTACCCTGGTAAATAAACCGAGATTGTAAATGTTTGGGCAGTTTTTCACTCATTAACGTCCATGCGGGTTCCTCCATGGGGGTTTCCAAGCAAATATGCTGTTTCGCCTCCACTTTAATGCGGGAGAAGCCAACGGTTTTGGCCACCTGTTTCAGTTCCATCACCCGCAGTAACTGTTGGGCCGGGGCGGGAATGGGCCCATAGCGATCGTTCCAGTCAGCGGCAATTTCCGTCAGTTCTTCCTTGGATTTGACGGTGGCGACGGTGCGGTAGGCAGCCATCTTGTCCTCTAGATTGGGCATATAGTCAGCGGGAATGAAGGCGGTGAGGGCAAGGTCTACCTGGGTTTCGTCTACTTTAGGAATTTCTTGACCCCGCACTTCGTTGAGGCATTCTTCCAGGAGTTCCATGTAGAGGTCAAAGCCGATCGCTTCCAGTTGACCGGACTGCTCTACCCCCAGTAAGTTACCCACGCCGCGAATTTCCATGTCCCGCATGGCCAGTTGGAACCCGGAGCCGAGTTGAGTAAACTCCTGAATGGCCCGTAATCGCTCCCGGGCGGTGTCCGTGAGCAGACGTTGATCGGGGAAGAAGAGCCAGGCGTGGGCTTGAATGCCCGATCGGCCAACCCGTCCCCGCAGTTGGTAGAGTTGGGAGAGCCCGAAGCGGTGAGCATCTTCAATGAGAATGGTATTGACGCGGGGAATGTCTAACCCGGATTCGATGATCGTGGTACACACCATAACATCGGCTTCACCGTTACTAAAGGCTAGCATCGTAGACTCCAGGCTCCCTTCGTCCATTTGCCCGTGGGCGATCGCTAGGCGAACCGTGGGCAGCATCAGTTGAATTTTGGCGGCCACCTCTTCAATGCCTTCCACCCGAGGCACCACGTAGAAGATCTGCCCCCCTCGATCGAGTTCTTGGGCAATGGCGGTACGAATCATTTCAGGATCGTAGGGAGAAAGGTGGGTTTTAATGGGACGGCGAGACGGGGGCGGTGTGGTAATTAAACTCATTTCTCGCACGCCGGAGAGAGACATATAGAGGGTGCGGGGAATGGGCGTGGCACTGAGAGTTAGAACATCTACTTCCGTTTTCAGGGCTTTAATTTTCTCCTTTTGATTGACTCCAAACCGCTGTTCTTCATCTACCACCAGTAGGCCCAGGTCTTTGAACTTAACGGTTTTGCCCAGGAGTTGATGAGTTCCCACTACCACATCCAGTTCCCCCGTGGCCAGGCGTTGGAGAATGTCCTTTTTCTCGGCGGTGGAACGAAAGCGGTTGAGCAGTCCCACTTGAATGGGGTAGGGGGCAAAGCGCTCCTTGAGGGTGTGATAGTGCTGCTGCGTGAGAATGGTAGTGGGGGCTAGCAGGGCTGCCTGTTTACCGGACGTAATCGCCTTAAATAAGGCACGAATGGCCACTTCAGTTTTGCCAAAGCCCACATCACCGCAGACGAGCCGATCCATGGGGCGTTCCCCCTCCATGTCCCGCTTTACGTCCGCCACAGCCTTGAGCTGATCCGGTGTGGCTTGGTAGGGAAAGGACTCCTCCAACTCCTGCTGCCAGGGCTGATCTAGGGGAAAAGCAAATCCCTGCCGTTTCGATCGCTCTGCATAGAGTTTCAATAAGTCCACCGCCACTTTGCGAATGGCTTTCTTGGCTTTTTCCTTGGCTTTTTCCCAGACCTTCCCCGTCATTTTGTTGAGGGTAGGAGGGTCTTCACTGGTGGCACGGTAGCGGGAGAGGGAACCCACCTGATCCGCCACCACCCGCAGTAAACCATCGGCATACTGCAGGACTAAATATTCCCGGGTTTCCCCATTAATCGTCAGGGGCTCTAGGCGCAGAAACTGCCCCAGACCGTGGTTACGGTGTACGACATAATCGCCCGGTTTGAGTTGGTTGGCATCCACCTGCTTGGAGGCAGCACGGCGGCGCTTCCGCACATAACTGGGGGTGGCCAGAGTATGCTGCCCAAAGAACTCCCGATCCGTTACCACCATTAGCCGGAACGTGGGCAAAATGAACCCCGCCAGTTCCGCCAGTCCGGAATACTTGACCGCTATAGGAGTGTGCTGAATTTGTAGCTTATCCATGGCGGGATAGTCCCTGGGATTGGGTACAAACTGAGCCGTACAATCGTGCTCCTGTAAGAGGGACACCATACGGGAGGGCTGCGCCGAAATGAGCCAGATCCCAAAACGGTTCCGTTGCTCTGCCCGAATGCTCTCGGCCATTTTGGCAAACTGGTTCGGAATAGCCGCAATGGGACGACTGGAAAGGTTGAGAATATGGACGGGTTCGATCGCGGGTTGAGTTTGGCTATGGAGTGCCGCCAATTGGACTAAGGGAAAGCTTTGCAGGGTGTCCACTGCCGCCGTTAAAGGACGGTGAACCTTAGGGAGAGACTGCTCCCCCCGCTCCCTCAACTCCTGCCACTGTTCTTCAACGTGTTCCCACCAGCGATCGGCATGGGCTAGGCACTGTTCTGGTTCATCCCAGGCAATCATGGTTTGGGAGGGGAGATAATCCAGCAACGTGGCAGGCCGATCGTAGGCCAGTCCTAAAAAGCGACGCACCCCCTCCACCGCTTGATTTTCCAGCAATTTCTCTAGATCCTCTGGAGACAACAACGCCTCCAACTCCAGATCTGATCGCTCCAGTAAGGCCGCCTGAATCAACGGGGAAAAACTAGTGGGGGTGAGCACCAGTTCCGGCACCGCATCCAATGATCGCTGGGTGGCGGGATCAAACTCTCGTAACCGTTCCAACTCATCCCCAAACAGTTCCAGCCGCACCGGCAACTCCGAAGCCACCGGAAAAATATCGAGAATGTCCCCGCGCTGGCTCCACTGTCCCTCCATCTCCACCGTGGCACAGCGATCGTAGCCCAGACGGGTTAACGTCTTCCCCAACTCCGTTAAACTGACCTCAGTGCCTAGTTTCAGATGCAGGGAATAATCCCGAAGCTGCGAGGGAGGGGGCAAATGAAACTGTAAGGCCCGCTCCGTACAGACGATCGCCAGACGTTGAGCATGCTCAGCCTTTTTCGCCACCAGCAACTCCGACAACACCTGCATCTGTCCCCAGAGCATTTCCGCCTCCGAATCAAAGGGATCGTAGGGGGAAGACTCCGCCGTAGGATAAAAATGCACCGTATTCCAGCCCATCGGTTCCAACTGCGCCGCCCAGCGCCCCGCCTCCTCCAGTGTTGCCGTAATAACCAACAGAGGACGATGGGTGTATTGTGCCAGGGTGGACGCGACCAACCCCCGCGCAAAGCGATCGGCCCCCGTCAGGCGTAGAGAGCCATGGGCAAGCTTATCAACCAGATCCTGGGTTAAGGCGGATTGGCTGAGGTAGCGAAGAATAGAAGACAGAGCCATAGGAACCGGGAAATTTCAACCAATCAAATTGTATCTGGCAAGAAAGTTAAGCCATAGCAAAAGTTAAGCCATAGTATAAGGGGCATTTCTTGCACAAGATCAACGGATAGGGAAGGAACTCGCCCGCCCACCGGCCTGAAAACTGCTCTCCGCTAGCGGTGTTTCTAAGTAGCCGAGGATTCCCCCAAGGTGCCCGCCATCATTTGTAAGACAAAGGGTACCCCCCCCTCCTGATGATGGCGATTGGCCCAGTTCTGCAAGAGTTGATCTAATTCCGCCATGGCAGTTTCTAACCCCTCTGGGGCAATATCCAACTCTTCCAGTACCCGCAACACATTGCTCTGACGGCGCTCTGCCCATTCCCGCATCAAATGAAAATACCGGGCTGTATCCTCGATCGTGGTGTAGTTACGCTCCTCCTCTCCGGCTGGTGAATAGCTGGAACGCATCAGCGCGAAAAAGGGCGGTCCCCAAGCACTATCGATCGTCTGAACCGTACCCGAATAGAGCAAGCGACGACGAATATGCTCAGCAAAGGATTCACTCAGGGGCGTGCGCCGATCGCTGGGCAAATCTTCCTGGGAGCGGGCATGGAGGAACTCAATCAGTTCTAAAAACTGAAAAGTGGTAAGAATTTGTGCAGGGGGCAGATCAGGGGGAAGCCCCGCCACGATCGTTTCTTTCTCGGCGAAGGTCAGGTTACTGCTCGCTAAACGAGATTGTCCTTCTCGCAGCGGAAATCGCTCCATCCAGACATGGGGCAATTGAATCAGATACCGAGGTTCTTGGGAGCCAAGAACTTTTAATAAGTTGCCTTGGGTTAAAGCCTGTTGAATTTCTGCAACGATCGCTTTCACCCGTT
>JBEAPM010000158.1:0-2751 GCA_041164445.1 Cyanobacteriota bacterium | reverse complement strand
AGGATTCACCCGTGATCAGTCCGGAAGTAGAATCAACGCCCAGTCCTGCAGAAGCTTCGGAGGAAGGGATTTCGGAGGAAACAGTTTCATATTCCGAACCTAGCCCAGCATCAAGTAGTCCCCCTGCCTCAGTAGAACCGGAAGGGTTTAGTAAAAGCCTCACTCTTCGCGATCCTCAAATGCCACCAAAATATCTTCTGGTAAAGGAGCATTAAAGTCATCTGGTACAGTAAACATCCCTTGATCTTGTCCCAAACTAGACAGCCGATCTAACGATGTCCGGAATGGAATAAGCTTAGCAATGGGCAGGCCTCGATTGGAAATAACGATTTCCTCTCCGAGTTCCACACGGGACAATAGTCGAGAGAAGTCGATCTTAGCCTGATCGACGTTTACTGTTTCCATAGCTAGAAAGAACTAAGTCTACAGACTAAGTTTAATTTAGTTACGAGAATTCTGCAGCATAACTGCCAGCATAAATTTCACTATTGAGAAACGGGGAACTCTCCCGGAGATACAGACAGGGTTTGACTTTTTCCCTTCCGGAACACGGTAACGGAGAGGGGTTGTCCGACACGACTCTGAGCCACCTGAGTTTGAACATCTTCTGCTGTGGCAATGGCTTGTTCAGCAATTTTTTGAATAACATCCCCCGCTAACAAACCGGCTGCCTCTGCCGGAGATCCTGGCAGAACCCTCACCACGAGAGCCCCAGTCTGATCCTGCAAATTGAGTTCTGTCCCCAAGTCCTTCTCTACATCTGCCGCAACTTCGGGGGTGAGGGTTACCATTTGAATGCCGAGGAAGGGATGCTCGACTTTGCCCGTGTTAATCAGTTGTTCGGCGAGGTTCTGGGCGGTATTAATGGGAATGGCAAAGCCTAAGCCTTGGGCTCCTCCAATAATGGCGGTATTCATGCCAATGACCTGGCCCTGTGCATTCAGCAGCGGCCCGCCAGAATTGCCGGGATTAATGGCAGCATCCGTTTGAATAAACCCAACTCGCTTATCTGGCACACCGATTTGGCTACTGGTGCGTCCCGTCGCGCTGATAATTCCCACCGTGACGGTATTGTCTAAGCCTAGAGGATTCCCAATGGCGATCGCCCATTCTCCCGGTTGTAGGCGATCGGAATCCCCCAGGGTGACGGTGGGTAAGTCCGCCGCTTCAATTTTAATCACCGCTACGTCTGTGACCGGATCTTCCCCCAGTACGGTGCCGGGAAAACTGCGACCATCTTTTAATTTCACTGTCACGTCATCCGCTCCTTCCACCACATGGGCATTGGTGAGAATGATTCCCTCGGACTGAATAATAAACCCCGATCCTGAACCTTCTTCTACTCGCTCCGCTGGAGGAAAGGGGGAATCACCAAAAAATTGTCGGAAGAATGGATCTTCAAAAACCTGGGGCACCCCAGTTTTCACGGTTCGGGAAGAGTCAATCCGCACTACGGCCACACCAACCTGATCCACTGCTTCCACGATAAAGTTGCTATTGCCTGAGAACACCGCATCCGGGCTGGGAATGCTCTTTGAAGTGGCTACGGCACGGTTGGAGTCGGAGTTGGGCGGTTGCTGAGAGGCTGAGCGAGAACACCCCGCCGCCGTACTGATGACTAGCAAGAGTATTGCTAGGGATCGATACTGGAAAAATGAGAAGAGAAAACGAGGTGCTTGGCCACGAGGAAGCATGATCACGGAGATAAAAAGGTCGGAAGTGCTGAGGCCATCATAGCGTAACCAATTGGAATCCTCTGCGATCGTTGAGAATCGGAAAATCTGGCCAGACCGGTTCATTCGGGGAGTACATAAACGGTTTTGACTTGCTGGGATCCGGTCACTTCAATTTCCTGGGAGCCTAAATTGCCGATCGCTTGGGTGCCTTCCATTTTTAAGCCAGAACTGGGTTGTTCATAGCGCACTGCCCCCACGGCTTCAATGCGATCGTTTTCTAATTGCCATTGCACCCGATCGGCCCAGAGATTGCCCAGGGGGTTCTGGTGTTGGGCTTGGATGGCCCCCACTAAGGTGGCAATCTGAGTATTGAGGGCAAACTCTCCTGTATTACCCCGAATTTGGCTACGATCCGCTGTGGTAATGGTGATGGGGGTGTCACTCCGAATCACCGCTGCGATCGTATCCCAGAGTAAGGCTTTGCTACGAATTTCAAGCTGGGATTTCCCTAACTTGACCATGGCATTGGGACTGAGGCTAAAGTGCTGTTTTGTCAAATCTGCCCGAATCCCGTCCCCTGTAGCCCGATCGATGACTTGCTGAGGATTCTCCGCTGCATAATGCTCTAACACGACCGGTACAATCCCCTGCACCACTTTCTCGGCAATATCCCAGGTCAGAGCTTCGGTTCGCAGGCGAACTTGATTCGTGGTCAGATCTGCCACTACTGTGCCACTCAGCAGAAGTTGCTGCTCCCGATTCCGTAACTCAGCCCGCTGTCCCGAAAAGTTTACGGCTTGATAATGACCCTTCAAATTTCCCTCCAGCAGAAAAAGGGCTTCACTGGGCTGCCAGGTTAGTTTTGCCCCCTCCACCTGGCCTTCTTCTGTTAAAAGTTCTAAGACAACGTTACCCTCTAGGGTCAGTTCCGATACCGCTTCATTCACCGTACCGGTGTCCCCTGAAACGCGGTAAGTGGCTTCCCCCCCTTGAAACAAGAGCCCGGAGGGTTTTTCCAAGACGGCGAGTTGGGTCTCATCTTGGTAGGTCACTTTCAGAGCCTCTAATTCCCAGA
>JBEAPM010000157.1:0-6127 GCA_041164445.1 Cyanobacteriota bacterium | reverse complement strand
AGTTGATGGTAAAGCTTCTCATAGCGGGGCCAAAGCTTTTCCGGCAATTGATGTTCAACGGCGGCATTTTGTCCTGGATGCTCCTTGGCCTTTTGAAGCTGTTGAACCTCTTGATGTCGTTTATAAATGACACAATAAGCATCGAAAGCATTAAACTTTGCCCCTGTAATCCCAGAAACAATCATGGTATTCACCTCTAATGCGGTGAAGTCCATCAAGGTATTGCCTAAGGTATCGAGAAAATCACTAAACTTTTGCTCAATTCTCTCCCGGATTTCTCCCGGCTTTGGAGGATTAGACTTGTGTTGACTAGCGAACGGTTGTGATGCAGCAGGGGGCGTAAGTGTGCCGTTTTGTGAAGACTCAGGGGACATAACAGAAATCCAATAAAAGTTCAGACCGGCTTTCCACTGAAAGCGAAAAAATTGAATGGAAGAGTGCGCCGCACTCTTCCGCCTTAAGTTGCTAGCCTTCAGACCAAACGGGGGACATCTTCCCCGTGGGTCTTGAACCGGTTAGAGGGAGGGAACAATAGACTGATAATACGGCAGGCGAAAAGCCTACCGACTCCTCAAGACTGATCAGGAAGAGCTCCGCTTAACTTAGCGATGAGGACGGGGAGGGGGGGGCGGAAACAAAGGCGAATCGTCGGGATCGAGTTCTGCGAAGGGATCTTCTTCAGAGTCCTGCACATCATCAAAGGGATCATCCAAATCCAGGAATGGATCGAGATCTGCCGCTTCAGAAGTACTTTCAAAATCAAAGTCATTATCGGAATTTTGGAAAAGACTATCCATCGCATCCACATCTGCCAGGCCCATGGCATCTCCCACCAGGGGTTCTGACTGATCTAGGTGCAGGGACTCTGTTGTTCCAAGTTCCTCTGGCGACAGTGCCATATCGTCCAGATCGTCAAAGTCATCGGCATCATCATCCCACTCATCGTTCAAGCCACTTGCCCCTGAACCACCAGGAGTTGCTACGTCATCCCAAGTTCCGGAGTCTAGGTCATCAAAACTATTAAGGGGCTCGAGTTCTTCTAACTCCTCCGTCGCTTCCATGTTCACGGCCTCCAGATTGGCAGAAGTTTCCTCTAGGGACATACCTTTGGCAAGTCCTTCCCACTCCTCAAAGGTTTGAGGTTCTTCCGGATCACTTAAGCTAGACAGATCATCGAGAATTTCTCCGGCAAAGTCATCAGCAAAACTTTCCTCTAAATCACGATCGCTTGGGGAACTGTCTAAATCATCTAGGCTAGAAAAATCGTCTACTGCCACCAGGCTCTCCTCCTCCATCTCGAAGGAGTCTTCTTCCAGGAAGCTATCAGGGGCTGACATTGCCTCGTCATCGCTCACCAAGTCAAAGCTCTTTGCTCCTAAGAAATCGTCAACGGGGGGTTCCGCTTCGCTAAAGGGTTCCGGCTCCAATTCACCCAACTCAGCAAAGGAGGAGGCACCGAAATCATCCTCGATCGCTTCTGGTTCTTCTAAAGCATCGGGTGCTTCTAAAGAGAAATCAGAAGACTCAGCGGCAGGCTCGATCGTCTCAAAATTCCACGCTTCAGAAGCCTGGGTCTGCGGCATTACAAAGGGAGACAAATCATGCTCCGTGACCAGTTCCTCTTCCCTAAAGAAAGTGGGAACCATGCCGGTTTCCGGTACTTCCGTCCTGGCGGTTTCCCCTTCCTCCTCGTCAATATCAGAAGCTTCCGATCCATCACTGGCCAGGCTCCAAATCGCTGGATCGAGTTCCATATCATCTTCCGTCAACTCATCTTCAGGCAGTTCATCTTCAGGAAATTCAGCTTCATTTGCTAAGGTAAACGGCTCTGCAGCTAAGACATCCGGTTCCTCTTCTGGTTCAAAACGTTGGGGATGGGGTGTAAAGGCCAAATCAGCGAGGGGATCTGGAAAATCCTCCGGAATATCCAGGGCATCTAAGTCTCCCATTGGTTCTTCAAAGTCCGGCAGGATAAATGAATCTTCCTCGGGTATCGCCGCCATCTCGACCGCAGCTTCAGCTTCCGTAACCGCTTCAAAAGAGAAGGGTTCTGCTTCAGAATCCTCCAGATCTAAGGTATCAGTAACCAGTGGGGAGATCTCTGCACCCACATCCTCTGCTCCCACATCCTCTACTCCGTCAAAACTATCTTCGGAAAACGCTTCTGCATCTGCTTCCAGGCCTGGTAGGGCAACCTGCTCAGCCACGTCCACTTCATCGAAAGAGAGGACGTTATCCGGCTCCTCCGTGTCGAGACTGCTTTCGTCTGTCTCTTCCCCCTCCCAGTTCAATTCAGGGGTTTCATTAAGCGCGGCATCAAAGGAGTCTTCGAAGGATTCAGATCCAGAATCTAAATTCAGATCGACGGAACTTTCCGGCTCCATCGCCTCTAGGTTAAATTCTTCAGCGTCTTCGGCTTCGATCGCTCCTACATCCGTCAGGCTGTCGTCCTCTAAGCTAAATTCCCCAGGATCTTCAGCTTCCATCACTTCAAAACCCGCCAGATCCGGCTCTGCCCTATCAACACTTGGACTGCTAAAGCTCAGATCCGCTAAGGGCTCTACTGAGCTTTCCCCAAAGGGGGCCGATAGGTCTGCGTCGGCATCCTCCTCATCGGGCAAAGGTTCAACCAGTTCCGCCAAAGGCTCTGGACCATAGTCCCCTTCGTCGTCGTCCCAGTCTCCTTCTCCATCCATCAAGCTTGTAAATGCTTCTGGATCCTGAGCTTCATCGGTCAGCGCCATCGGTGCTACAGACTCTAGGGGTTCGCTTTCCCCAAATTGTCCGAAACCAAACGCGGTTACACCCACAGCAGCAGCCCCGACAGCAACAGATCCAGCGGCAGCAGCGACCCCCATACCTGGGCTGCCGAAATCAGAGAAGCCAACATTATTGGAATCGGAGAGGCTAGACCCATCCACCTCTTCCAGCGGCTGGGCAAACTGCTCCGGTACAGCCGTAGTTTGGGGTTGTCCGGATGGACGGTTTTGACCTTGGAAAAAGAGACTGAACAGGGTTTGCAAGCTTTCGATATTGGTACGAATAATTTGCTGCGCCTCTGCCACCTGCTGAGCATGAAACGATCGTAATTCGCTGTAGGGACCATCCTTGAGGAACAAACTGCCAATTTCGTTCTCAATGTCACCATCGACAATATTGATGCGGGTTTGAATTTGGTGACCAGGACGATCGTCTACAGAGCCATCTTCGGAAACCACACGAGTCGAAATCCTGAGTTCGATCATTTCGCTCAGGGCCAATTTCATGGCTTCGCCTAGGTCCCCATTGCTTAGGTGTTTTTGAAATTCTTGACTGGTAGCCATAGTTAAAGTGGGTCTCCGAGTGTGATGGTGCAAGGAATCAAAATTTCATTTAAGTCCTAAAAGTTGAGTTTTTACGTTGCAGGGAACCCCTACGTTACCCTACCCGGTCCAAAGGGACACAGAAAACTCAAAATTGAGACCTTAAACCTTATCGAGAAGCTGGCAGGGCTGGATTAGTTTTAGGGTCAGAATTTAAGGTCTTGACATCTACGGTCTGGGTAGGCACCCGATGAACGACACCGGCTAAGAGTCCAAAAAGTTGTTGCAAACTCTCCAGATTTTGACGAATGATACTGCGGCCTTGCTTGACCTGTTCTAGGTGAAAGTCTCGCAACTCACCATAGGGCCCTTGACTCAGGAACACACTTCCCACTTCATTTTCGATGTCTCCATCTACAATATTGATCCGGGTCTGCATCCGATGGCCGGGTTTTGCACCCCCTTCTGCCGAAGGGTCGTTCGCATCTGCCACCCAGGTTGTAATTTTGAGTTCGATCGCTTCACCGAGGGCCATCTTTAAGGCCTCTCCGATTTGGTTGGTGTCTAGTTTCTGCTTAAAAGAGTCACTTGCCTTACCCATGTCCCCCACCTCTCCTTGCTTGCTAAATTTTAAATCAGGCTTTTGGGCAAAGAGTTAAGCAGATTCTGGTCACAGGGTCAACTAAAATCGCTATTTTATTGAAGTTTTAAGAAGTTTCCAGGGATCGGGCCCGCCTAACTTGTGGGATGCTCTGGAGATAGCTCAATCCCCCTGGGCTTTTCAGCACGGGGGAAAGGCAATCCAGTATGGAATTTTGGGCACAAGACACGGGACGATCGTACTAATTTGAGAGCATCTCGATGAACCTCGATTCATTATGGGGGGTACGCTGTCCGCCATAATCTCGGCCCCTGTGTGGGTGCATTAAAATGGAGAATAAACGGAGAATGGAACTCAAAGTGAGACCTTACCACTATGGCAACAACCCCTCAAGAAGTTTGGCAGCTTCTCGGTGAACTCATTCAAGCCCAGAAGGAAACCGAGCGCATTATCCAAGCAAGCAAGCAAGAAACCGAGCATCGTTTTCAGGAAACAGAACGGCTAATCAAGGAAAGTAGTGAGCGCTTAGATCAGAAGCTTGGTAAATTAGGCAACCGTCTAGGAGAGTTTGTGGAATGGCAGGTTCGCCCTGCGGCCCTGCGGCTCTTTCGAGAGCGGGGGCTGAAAGTTAACGAACTGTGTTCCAACGTAGAGGTGGCCAACGGGGAAGATGAGATTGAAGTGGATTTATTAGCGGTCAACACCACGGAGGCGGTGGTGATTGAAGTAAAAAGTAAGTTAACCAATGCAGATGTGGATGAACATCTGGAACGTATGGAGAAGTTTAAGCGACTTTTACCGCGCTACCAAGGGCTCAACCTATTTGGTGCCGTGGCGGGGTTGGTCATTCCCCAGGATGTTGCGCGTTATGCCTACCGTCGGGGCTTCTTTGTCATTGCTCAATCGGGGGACAATGTGGTGATTCTGAACGATGAGAAATTTCGCCCTAAGGCGTGGTAAAGGCGATCGGGTACTTCGATTCATTGTGGCGATCGGCTGCGCCGTCCGCCAAATCCCCTGCTTGCGTAGCAATAGGAACCCTATGTTGAATTTTTCGGCTACCCACTTCAGGCGGGAGCGCTGCACTCTCCATTCAATTTTTCCGCTTTGAGTGGAAAGCCAATTTTTCGAGGTGCCCAATATTCCAGGAACAGCATTAGGAGTGTAGAACGATGGTCAATTTTCCCCGTATTACAGTCATTGGCGCAGGGTTAGCGGGTACAGAAGCAGCTTGGCAAATTGCCCAGGCGGGGATACCGGTCACCCTTTATGAAATGCGTCCCCAACGGTTGAGTCCGGCTCACCACACCGCAGAGGTTGCCGAACTCGTCTGTAGCAATTCCTTTGGGGCTATGGCAAGCGATCGTGCTGCAGGGTTATTGCAAACGGAATTAGCCAACCTTGGCTCGATCGTTATGGCCAAAGCACAGGAGCACTCCGTGCCAGCCGGGGGCGCTTTAGCCGTCGATCGGGGCCGCTTTAGCCAAGATTTAACCACCACCTTAGAGCAGCACCCATTGGTGGACTTTCGTCGGGCAGAAATCACAGAGATTCCGGCCACTGGTATCGTCATTTTAACCACTGGCCCCCTGACCAGTCCGGCACTGGAAGCAGATTTACGAGCTTTTACCGGGCAAGATTACTGTAGCTTTTTCGATGCCGCAAGTCCGATCGTTGTGGGGGAGTCCATTAATCTAGACATCGCCTTTCGAGCCTCCCGGTACGATCGGGGGGAAGCGGCTTACCTGAACTGTCCCTTTAATCGGGAGGAATATCTCCAATTTTGGCAAGCACTGTGTCAGGCAGAGCAGGCAGACCTCAAGGACTTCGATCGGGAAACAGCCAAGTTTTTTGAAGGGTGTTTACCCATTGAAGAACTAGCACAACGGGGGGAAGATACAATGCGTTACGGCCCCCTCAAACCCGTGGGATTATTTGATGCCCGCCTGGGAGATTTCCGGGATCCCGCCAATAAAGGTAAAAAACCTTATGCAGTGGTTCAACTACGCCAGGAGGACAAAGCCGGACAACTGTGGAATATGGTGGGCTTTCAAACCAACCTGCGCTGGGGTGAACAAAAGCGAGTCTTTCGGATGATTCCTGGTCTAGAGCAGGCCGAATTTGTACGGATGGGGGTGATGCATCGCAATACCTTCATTAAGTCCCCAGAATTATTGTTACCGACCCTACAGTTTCGGAAGCGATCGTCTTTACTCGCAGCGGG
>JBEAPM010000156.1:0-7958 GCA_041164445.1 Cyanobacteriota bacterium | reverse complement strand
AGAGGAGAAAAAGGAAAATTAATATTAGAAAGATATGGTAGTAAGAGCCTTCAGGTTAGAATTTTAGACTTTTTGAGTGACTATCTTATTCCTGATATTAGCAAAGAAGCTACTCCATAATCTGTAATTTAAATATGTAATTCAACTAAAAGTTTCATAGATGATTTATGATTAGTTTTTTAACAAGCTTGATTTCCAAAGGTTCGTTGACTAGATTGTTGATTTCCTTTAGTAGTGCTTTAGGTATTGCTTCACTGTTAATTTACTGGAGAGTGCGAAGTTCTTTGGGGTGGGATAAGAAAAAACGGACAGCCAGGCCCAAAGAGGCTGGTAATGTCCGAAACTGGCTAAGAAGGAATATCGATAGCCAGCGCTATCTGAAATTATGCAACTATGCCAGCGAATAGAGCAAATCCTAGAGGTGCTGCGCCCAGCCTTTAGCAGAGAAGCAACGTTTCAATGGTTCATCTTGTTGATATGGGGAGTAATGCTCAATAGCCAACCAGCAGCCATAACAAGTTACCTGAACGCCATTGGCTTAACAGAGGGTTACTACCATCAAGCCCTACATTGGTTTAACTCGAAAGGGTTTAGTGCCAAAAAGCTGAGTCTAGAATGGTCGAAGTGGTTAAGCCGTCATGAAAACACCTACAGAATAAGGGGGCAACGGGTATATGTGGGAGATGGCATCAAGGTAGGGAAAGAAGGTCGCCAAATGCCTGGTGTCAAAAAACTCCATCAGGAATCAGAGGATGTGAGCAAGCCAGAATGGATAAGGGGGCACTATTTCAGTGCCTTGAGTCAGTTGCTGGGAACTGAAAAAAATTGTTTTGCGGTACCCGTAGTCTTAAAAATCCATGATGGTATTAAGTCCAAACCAACTCCTAATCCAGGCAAAAAAGGCAAGGTCAAAAAATCCAAGACCACCCTGGTAACAAAAATGGCTAACCTATGTGCGACCTATGCCACAGAGGGGAGCTACGTAATTTTAGATTCATACTATGCCTGTAAGGAACTCATCAAACGCTTTCGCCAAAATTCATTACATCTGATTACCCGAGTTCGTTGCTCCACCGTGGCTTATGCTCCCTTTTGTTCTCTACCGACGGCAAAAGGGCGAGGACGTCCCCGCCGTTGGGGTAATTCTGTTAAATTAGAGAGTCTATTTTCCCTGAGTCATCATTTTCAACACACTTCCCTTTGGCTTTACGGACGACTCACTCGGGTCTCCTATCAGTGCGTGGAATTCTACTGGGACAATCCTGACAAGCCAGTCAAATTCGTGCTCACTCAATTTGCCAATGGACGACAACTGATTTTGCTTTGCACTGACCTTGAAATGAGTGCCCCTGAGATTATTGTTGCCTACAGTCTGCGATTCAAGATTGAGGTCACGTTCCGCCAGCTCATCCATCTTCTAGGGGGATTTGCCTATCACTTTTGGCTTAAAAGCATCCCCTCACTGCCCACCTGGCCCAGTAATCTTATTCTCTCTGACTATCCACAGGATATTCAGACTCAGATTCTAGCTAAAGTCGAAGCTTTTGAACGTTTTGTCACTCTCAATGCCATTGCCCTTGGTCTGCTCCAGATTCTCAGTCTAGAAGTACCACAAACGATTTGGCAGCATTTTCCCCGATGGTTTCGCACTCTGCCTTCCCATGGACTCCCTAGCGAACGTGTCACTCTACTTGCTTTGCAGGCCCAAGCCCAAACTATTTTTCCGCAAAGTCCACCCTGTCTACTTTTGCCTCAATTACTCGCCACCAAACTTCACCCTTTGCACAACCCTGATAAAGAAAGACTTATTTCATGACTTTTCCTCGTTTCCTTCATCCTAAACTTCGCACTGTCCAGTTCCCCATTTCTACCTGAGTTAGGCTTCTGCCCCATACAACCTTTGTCCTGTACTTAGGTGAAGGTTACAAAATCCTGTGTTAATCTGCTTTTTTAAATTTTTTTAAATTAATCAAACTGATACACCAATAAAAAAGTCCGTAATACTTCCAGTTGCTGAGCCAATGCTTGGGTAGGATTCGCTAAACTTTGCGCTAGGGTTAAATCCTCCCCCACTATGGACCCCAAATAGGCGATCTCGCAGAGATCCGCTACACGGTGCGCCGGATGGGTTTTCAATCGGGTTTGACCGGCAATCACAAACACGGGTTTTTGATATGTTTGGGCGAGTTCAATCACGCTCCCTACCACTTTTCCTTGCAAGGATTGCTGATCAAAACAGCCCTCCCCCGTAATTACCCCATCACATTGTTTTATTGCCTTTTCCAATTGCGTTAACTCGGCGATCGCCGTAAACCCCGATTCCAACTGAGCGTTTAACCCCCAGACCACACCGCCCCCCATGCCGCCAGCGGCCCCGGCCCCGGGAAAATTGAGATCCACTTGAAATTCCTGTTGAACCTGATGGGCAAAATGTCGTAATCCATCATCTAGGCGTTTTACCATTAGCGGATCAGCCCCCTTTTGCGGCGCATAGGTAAATGCTGCCCCCTGTGGCCCATAAAACGGGTTTGTCACATCACACCACACTGTTACCAGGGGCTTAAACGGTCTGGACGGAGGGAGAATTTTCCTCACCTTAGCCAAGGCCTGCCCTCCCCAACCCACCGATCGCCCCTCACTGTCCAAAAACTGCCACCCCAACGCCATCAATAGTCCCAGCCCCCCATCGTTGGTAGCCGATCCACCGATCGCCAATTGGATAACGTTTGCCCCCCTGCCCTCAGCATGGCGGAGTAATTGCCCAGTGCCGTAGCTAGTGGTGATTTCGGGATTACGTTGCCCTGGGGGAACCAAGGTTAAACCACTGGCCTCGGCCATTTCAATCACAGCGGTTTGAGTTTCCGGCAACCACAAATAACGGGCGTTAACGATTTGATCCGGTAACGGCCCCTGTACGGGAACGGTTTGCCAATCTCCCCCCAACACCGTTGAAATTGCCGTTAATGTGCCTTCTCCCCCATCGGCCAAGGGATGACAGACACAATTAAAATGTGGTTGCAACACCGACGCCATAATCTCGCAGACTTGAGTTGCCGTCAGCGTCCCCTTAAAGGAATCAGGGGCCAGCAGTAAGGTTAAGGTAGACATTGGCAAGTGTCCAAAACGGCGAGAGTGTTATTGACCCTATTGTAGGTACTCCTTCTTTGTCACCTTGACATCGCCCTTCTGGGGCTAGACAATTTTGCCGAATCTCCCCATCCCGGCTAGATTAACAAACGTAAGAGGTTCGGAGAGTCAGCCATGATTTTAGTCGTCGGGGCAACGGGCGGTGTGGGTAAACGGGTGGTCAAATTATTGATTGAATCGGGTCAAGCGGTGCGGATCCTCGTGCGCGATCAAGCCCGGGCTCAAGCCCTATTCCGGGAGCTGTTTGACTGTACCTTGCCGGATCGCCTGGAATTTTATGGCGGGGATTTGACCTTGAAGGAAAGTTTAACCCCCGCGTTAATGGATAACGTGACTGCTGTGATTTGTTGTAGCGGCACCAAAGTCCAACCGGTGGAAGGGGATACACCACAGCGAGAGAAATACTACCAAGGCATTAAGTTTTACTTGCCGGAAGTAGTGGATGTGCCGGAACAGGTGGAATATGAGGGAATTAAAAATCTCCTAGCAGTGGTTAAGGATCATATCCAACCCAAAGAACGAATTTTAGTGAATTTTAACGCGCCAAACTCCTCTCCCTTGCAATGGTATTCCGTGGATGATGGGGTAATGGGGGGAGTGAGCAATAGTCAATGGCGCTTACTGGGCGATCGGGCCTTATTTACCGGCAACGTCTCCACAGCCAATAATGGTGGCTTTGCCTCGGTGCGATCGCCAAATTTTGAACCGCCGTTAGATTTAGCCGGGGCCGAGGGTATCCAATTACGCATTCAAGGAGACGGCAAACGTTACAAATTTATTGCCCGTAACGAAAATCAGTGGGACGGACTGAGCTATTGTTACTCCTTTGACACCTTTAATAATCGCCCCCAAACCGTCCGCATTCCCTTCAACCAACTGACTCCCGTTTTTCGCGCTAAGACGGTGCCGGAGAAAGGCCCCTTTAACCCCAGCCAAGTCTCATCCTTTCAGTTAATGCACAGCAAATTTGAATACGATGGCGGCTTGAATCCCAGTTTTTCCCCCGGTATTTTCGGGTTAGAGATTGAAGCTATTCAAACCTACGCCAACCCCCTTACCCCCCAATTCATCCACGTCAGTTCTGCCGGCGTCACCCGTCCCGGCAAGCCAGGCTTAAACTTGGCAGAAGAGCCCCCGGCCGTCCGCCTCAATGAGCAACTAGGCGGCATCTTAACCTGGAAGTTAGCGGGTGAAACTGTCGTCCGCGAGAGCGGTTTAACCTACACAATCATTCGCCCCTGTGCGTTAACAGAAGACACATCGCCCCAGGGGTTGCAATTTGCCCAGGGAGATACCTTAAAAGGTCAAGTGAGTCGTCAGGAGATCGCCCAATTATGTGTTGATGCACTCACCCTCGTGGAGGCTGGTCAAAAAACCGTTGAAGTCAGTATGACAGGCGCCAGCAGTAACCGCACTGCTTGGCCCTTTTTATTAAGGCAATTACACTTCTCCGGCTAAAACTGACGCAGGAAGCGCAAATCACTGTTATACAGTCGACGAATATCATCGATTTGGTGAAGTACCATGGCAAAGCGTTCTACCCCGAACCCCGCGGCAAAACCCGTATAAATCTCTGGATCATAGCCCACTGCCTTCATGACATTGGGATCAACCATGCCGCACCCCATCACCTCTAACCATTTACCCTGCCATTGCACATCGACCTCGGCCGACGGTTCGGTAAAGGGGAAATAGCTCGCACGGAAACGAATCGGTAACGATTCCCCAAACATGGCTTTTAAAAAGGCCTGAATGGTGCCTTTTAAATGGGTAAACGCCAGCCCTTTATCGATCGCCAATAACTCCACCTGATGAAAAACGGCAGAGTGAGTCGCATCTACCGTATCGCGCCGATAAACCCGGCCGGGGGCCACAATCCGGATGGGGGGGTCATGGTTTTCCATATAACGGATTTGCACCGGAGACGTGTGGGTCCGCAATAAGCGCCCGTTTTTCAAAAAGAAGGTATCTTGCATATCCCGGGCCGGGTGATCGGCGGGAATGTTAAGGGCTTCAAAGTTGTAGTAATCAGTTTCCACTTGGGGACCAGTGGCAACGGTATAACCCAAGCCAACAAAAATTTCCAAGACCTTATCCACGGTGCTGTTGAGGGGATGGCGACGACCTTGGGGACGGTAGGCACCGGGCATGGTGACGTCTAAGGCTTCGGCTGCCAGTTGTGCTTTGATCGCCGCGTTTTGCAGATCGGCCTTGCGATGATCTAACTGTTGTTGTAACCCTTCCTTCACCTCATTGGCGATCGCCCCAATTCGGGGTCGTTCAACGGCAGACAGTTTGCCCATTCCCTTCAGAATTAGGGATAATTCCCCTTTTTTGCCCAGGTATTGCACCCGCAACTTATCCAACGTATCTAAGGTCTCACAGTTGGCGATCGCTGTTTGGGCCGATTGCTGAAGGGTTTGTAATTCCGTTTCCAAAGAAAAAGTCATGCCGGACACTGTCACTGGGAAGAATCAAAAAAATAACGGGCAACTGACACACCATTTACCCCCACTCACTGTAACAGTGTTGAGTCTTCCCTTCCAAGTTGCCAAGAGACATTTGCCCCTGTTACCAATTTTTTCAGGGGAAAGGGAACAGAGCCTGATATGGTGAGAGCAAAATCAATTGTTGTCAACGCCCAATCAATTTTGAACTCACGTTTTTAGTGACGTTGCTTCCATGACTCCCCCTGCCACTCTGACCCTTCTGCTTAGCAACGATGATGGCATTTTTTCCCAAGGGATTCGTTGTTTAGCCGACACCTTGGCTGCAGCGGGCCATCAGATTACGGTGGTGTGCCCCGACCGAGAACGTTCCGCCACTGGTCATGGGTTGACCCTCCATCACCCCCTACGGGCCGATATTGTTGAAGGGGTATTTGATCCCCGTATTACCGCTTGGTCTTGTTCCGGGACGCCCGCTGACTGTGTCAAATTTGCGCTCCATGCTGTTATGACTGACCGTCCCGATTTCGTCCTATCGGGGATTAACCATGGTGCAAACCTGGGCACCGATGTGTTGTATTCCGGTACGGTTTCCGCCGCTATGGAGGGGTTAATCGAAGGGATTCCCAGCATTGCCCTCAGTCTGGCTAGTTATACCCCCACAGATTTTCAACCCGCCGCCGACTTTGCCTGCCGTTTCATTCAAGAACTTTGGCGATCGCCATTACCCGAACCAACATTATTTAGTATTAACATCCCCCCCGTTGCTGCCGACCAAATTGCTGGGGTCAAACTGAGTCGCCAGGGGTTACAACGCTATACCGAGACGTTTGAAGAGCGCTATGATCCCAGGGGCAAACGTTATTATTGGTTAGCTGGAGAGCGGGTCAAGGAAATTCTCCAACCCGACTATTTACGTTTAAATCGCCGTATTCCCACCGACGTCCACGCTATCCAAGACAATTTCATTACTATTACCCCCCTGCAATATAATTTGACGGACATCAATAGCGTTAACACCTTAGAAAAAAATCATTGGCTGGATCAGCTTAATTGGGATTAAGCTGAAAATTTTCGCAAAAACGCGGTAACCCTTGTGGTAATCTTAATAGTCAATCATATTGCTAAGTCTTATGTCTTCTTATTTGTTTAGTCAAGAAAATCAACCGGACGAAAGCGATAGCATCACGCTTTATGACAAAGCAGGCCGTACCCTAGATTGCTACGTGGAAAATTCCATAGAAGACGATGAGGCGCAATATTTACTACTCATGCCGGTGGATATTCCTGTTGTCATTATTGCCTGGGAAGGTGACGATGACGACGAGGAACAAGCAGATGCCATCTTGTTAGAAGACGAGCAAGAAATTGAAGCAATTTTTGCCGATGCCAAGGCGGTGCTTGCCGAGTTGGATTTATCATTGAAATATACGGCTTATACGTTAACCGCTAGCGGAGAATTACCGCCGATTGAAGATGACGATATTTTAACCCTAGAAATTGAAGACGGGGATCAATCATTAGAGCCAGAAGAATTACAATTTTTAGCCAGTTTCTATCATGAAGAGCAACGTTATGGCATCTATACGTCTTTAGCGCCCCTGTTATTTTTAGCTAAAGCCGTTAGTGAGAATGAAGTTGAATTAGTACATCCAGATGGTGATGAGTTAAATTATATTTTAGAGGAATTGCTCTCTGACGAAGAAGACTAACGCCAGGACGATCCACCAGAAACGTGGGGTTGAAATCCCTAGGGGAGGGAGGCTGTCATTGGTCTGGGAATCCATTTTTCCCCAGACCCGGTTCTGTCTTGGTTGAATTTGTCAATCTAGATATTTTCATCCTTCCCTTGGCGAGGTAAGGACGAAAAACGGGTGGGGGCATCAATCAACTGTGATGGCTACCAATAAGCTGAGGCCGTCAGCATCACCCTAACGCTTGGGTAATGGCTGCGAAGCCCGGGGCTTTACCGGCAGCAGCAGCCCCATCTTTTTGGGAAACGATAACCGCACTAATTTGGTCGCTCAGAATGGCTACCTTTTTCTCGGTTTGTTTTTCACAGGTCAGTTCTAGTAGTTGGGGGGTAGGGGATTGCATCGCGCCGATGATGGCTTGATAAAGCGCTTCAGCATCATCTTTTTCTTTGCGCTGCACCGAAACGGGCAAGGGAGAATATTTGAGGGTCAAATCAACACTGATCATAGGAAAACAAGTAACGGCAAAAGGGGTTAACCTTCTATAGCGTATCGGGTTTTGGGTAAGGTGGGCGAGGGGGACAGGGGACTAGGGGTTAAGTCGCTAGTCCCCTCCTTTAACAAAATGTTGCGGAATTCCCCTTCCTCGCTTTAGCAGGGAGGGGATGGA
>JBEAPM010000155.1:0-2512 GCA_041164445.1 Cyanobacteriota bacterium | reverse complement strand
CCCACTAAGCGGGTGAGGGATTCGGAATCTCCCCCCCGCACTAAACCACCGGAGGTGTCCTGGTTTCGCTCCTCCAGGGCATCTAAAACATCCGTCACATCCAACCCCAAAGCCTGGAGGCGCTGTAAATCCAGATTCACCTGGACTTCTTCCCGCACGCCCCCCGTAACATCCACATTGGCCACTCCCGGCACTCGAATTAACTCCCGTCCCAGTTCTTGATCGGCAAAAATGCGTAGCTCTACGGGGGACAGGGCACTGGAGGTGAGGGCCAGTTCATAGACGGGCAGTTGAGAGGGGTCAAACTTAAAGAGTCGGGGTTGCTCAATGGTTTCCGGTAGGCTACTGCGGGCTCGGTTGAGGGTGGCCGTGGCATCATTGAGGGCTTGATCCACATCGGCCCCCGGTTCAAAAAACAAATCGATACTAATCCGCCCTTCCCGGGTTTGGGAGAAGATTTGCGTTACCCCTTCCGTTGCCGCGAGGGCTTCCTCCAGGGGACGGGTCACCTCATTCACCGCCACCTCGGGAACAACGCCGGGAGCATCCGCCCTCACCCCAATGCGGGGATAGGTAATGGAGGGCAGGAGATCCACCTGTAGGTCTCCGAGGGTAAACACCCCTAAGACACAGACAGCGATCGTGAGCATGAGAGTCGCAATATGGCGACGAATGGCTAGGGTACTTAAACTGAAATGGGCCATAGGTTATGAATTATGAGTTATGAGTTATGAATTATGAGTTATGAATTATGAATTATTGCGATCAAGTCACTCTTGGGAAATGGGAAATGGGAAAGGGAAAATTAACTTTATTCCGATAGAAAACTGCGACGAACCTGTTCGCCATCATCAAGGGGACGATCGCTGTTGACCACAAAAGTTTCCCCGAGGGTTAATCCAGAGAGAATTTCAACCTGGCCATTTTCGGTTTGTCCAATTTTTACGGAACGGGCCTCTACCGTGGGTTCAGCATCGGTATTTGTGGGAACAAAAATTACGATTTCGTCGGGATTGTGAGTGAGACGAATAGCACTTTCGGGGACTTTAATCCTTGAAGTTTCTGAGTTGTTTAAGCGAACCCGTGCCATTAAACCGCTACTGATTTTGCCCTGGGGATTAGCGATCGTGACCTCTAGGGGGACTAAGCGGGCGGCTGCATCGGCAACCGGTGAAATTTGGGTGACGGTTCCCTCAAAAATTTCCGCAGGAAACGCATCAATCCTCACTTCAACGGCTTGGCCTAGGCGAAACTGACTGAGATCCCGATCGGACACCTGGATATGGACTTGCATTTGCTGTAAGTCGCCAATATCGACGATCGTTTCCCCCGGTTGAATTAAATCTCCCGGATCCGCAACTCGGCTTAAAACCGTCCCGTTAATCGGAGCGGTGAGGGTGGCGTACTTAAGGCGTTCCTGAGCCTGTTGCAGAATGGCGTTTTGAACCTGAACCCGTTGCCCTAGGCTGGCGATGGACTGTTGGCGGGTTTTGACCTGTTGCTGGAGCGCTTTGAAAGTCTGTTTTGCCGTTTGCAGATTAGTTTGGGCCAGATCTGAATCCTGAGTCGCTAACGCGCCTTCCGTTGCCAGTTGTTGAAAGCGATCGGCATCGATCTGGGCCTGTTGCACCTCAGCTCGGGCAGACTCAACCTGTGCTTGCGCCTCTGCAACTTGGGCTTTGCCTTGCTCTACCTCAAAGCGTCGGGCTGCTAATTCAGCCTGGGCTTCATTCACCGCCGTCCGTAAAATCTCGTCGTCTAGTTGCGCTAAGACCTGACCTGGCTCAACCCGATCTCCCACATCAACATTCAACATCAGCAATTGCCCCTCCACCCGCGATCGTAAAGACACCGTGCGTTTGGGCTGAGTAGTCCCCGTATAGCTAGAGCCGTTACTCAGACTAGCAGGCGTAACCTGAGCCAGTTCAACCACAGGGGGTTGTTTTTGCTGACGCTCTGATCCTGAAGATTGGGGCTGAGCGTTACTGCGCTGTTCCCACTGACAACTGGTAAGGGGAAACAGGAGTCCTGACCAGAGTAGCCAGAATGCAACCGTCGATTTCCGATCCTTAATCATAAAAAGCTCCCTAAGACTCTTAACAACCGAAGAGGACACCTCACTTCATTATTGACCGGTACCCGCCAAAAGCCCTCCTAGCGCAGAAACAGAGGATCCCCTTTTGAATCTGTCGAGGCAATCTTTAAGTTTTTTTAATATTTGTATTTTATTGTAAACCACATTTCCCCTGCTGGCCAGGCGGCAATGTATGCGCATCTCGAATCAATCTCATAAGTTGAATGTCAAACTGAAGTGCTGCCCTAGCTGGCTTTGTAGGTGAATTCTCTGATGCTGCACAGCTTTCATTAGGATATTTTTGACTGTTTCACTAATAACTTCGATCGCTCTGACTACAGCATAGAGTGTTTTTTGAAAAATATTCATCTGCTTTCACTTCGGTTATATAGCTGAAAAGGTCGGTTTTATCCTCAGTAATGAGGCTAAGCTCTTTCC
>JBEAPM010000154.1:0-3214 GCA_041164445.1 Cyanobacteriota bacterium | reverse complement strand
GCAGAAGCCTGCGGGTTCAATATCGACTGGAAAGCAGTCAAGAACCTCTAATCAACACGCCCCACCAGGGGCTTTTTTATTGGCTTGCCAGGGTTCCACCTTGCTAGAATTATGCTATCATTATTTCAGTAAACAAGGAGGCACACAATGTCAAAGAAAATGAGCGCGGTATTGCTCAGGCTAGACCCGGAATTAAAACGTCAGGCGGAAGCATTGGCAGCGGTGGACGATCGCTCACTCAATAAGTGGATTGTCCAGGCACTGAAAAAAGCGGTTAAGGAGCAAAGCAATGTCTAATTTCCCTAGTGCCTTGACGTTCTTTCTTGATGTCGAGGTTTCATACTTCAAAGACTTCAAGGATTTTGCTGGCGGGGTAGAGCCTGTCATTCTGATGCACATCCTGATTAAACATGCTGCCACCGCTAACCCGATCGCTTTGAAACATTCAGACTTGCTGAGGGAGTCGGGTTTTAGCCCGTGGGATTTTGAGGATTCAATGCAGCAACTTCTGAAGAAAAAGATAGTGAAGCGGTGGGTGGACACAAGCGGCAAAGCCATGCTGAAAGTCAACCTAAACAAAATTGCCAGCTTTGCCAAAAAGAAAATGCAGGAGCAAAACAATGTTTGAAAATTTGTCTTTTGAGGCGATCGGACTTCTGATGACTTTTAAGCAACGTCCAGAGTCTAGAACGATGACGTTCGCAGAACTCGAAGCGCTGCACCCAGACGGCAAGGACTGTGTGGTAAAGGCAGTCCATGAGCTTATAAGCAACCACTGGATTAGCTACTCAGGCAGTGAATTCACAGTCCTGCGCTAAAATAAAAGAACCCCTGGGACGGGTATCCCGAGGGGTTTAATCACTTATCAAACTCATAAGGACATTATACATGAAGTCGCACTCCTCTTGTATTGCAGACCCACCCCGCAACAAAAAGGTTCTGATTAGAGAAGACTTTGTAGCGATATGCGAAGGCAATGCCTGCGCCGCTGCATTGCTTAACCATCTGGTTTACTGGCATGACATTAAGCTGGAACAGCAGAAGCAGTCTCGGCACATGAATAGAACCGCTATCCTGCATGGCGATCCGGCCACCCAATACACGGGAACCATGCAGTGGCATACAGGGCACGAGCTTAAAGAGTCCCTGTTAAACATTTGGGGTCTAAATAAAATCAGGGAATCCGTTAGGTTCCTACACCAGAAAGGATTCGTGAAAATTTCAAGGAATCCAAACCCCCGATACTCCTTTGATAAGACCCAATATTTTCAAGTCGCCCCCGACGCTATCAACAGCGCTATACACGGCATCTCCTCTGAAAAAGTGGAGGAAGAGACTGAAGACACCGAGGCGTTAGAACTAATCAACCGAGAATTAGAATTAATGCACGGTGAATTACAACCGGTCGACGAGGCATTAGAAGTAATTTCTGATCTATATACAGAAACTACTTCTGAAATTACTCCAGAAAGTGTGTATAGCAAGCCAAGTGAAAATCTGGACGAACAGCCCACACACACACCGGCAGAGTCTTCGGATCAGGGTAAAGGGATCCAAGTAAACGAGACTGAGACTCAAAAAGTTAAAACCCCATCCCCTGTTAAGCATTCTCACACTGAGGTTGAACCCATAAGCGTGAGTGAACAGTCAAGTTTAGAAAATAATTCCGCCGGCGCGCGCGAAAATTTTGCGCCCAGCGTTGCGAAAAATGCCCCTGAGAGCGTTGAAGCCACCGAGTCGGTACAAAGTATCGCTGAACCAGCTAAAGCGGCTTATAGCTCAAATTCAGCGGGAGTGATGAACCTTTCTAAATTCATGCAGGTCTATAACGCTTGTCGGGGAAACTGGAAGCCGTTAAGCGTGGCACCGCCCCCGGTAGTTGTGGAGGGAATTTCGAGTTACCGGAATCGTTTTGATGGAACAGACGAAGAATTCTTTCAATTTTTCCCGTTATTGGTTAAAGCAGCCCAGTCGTCTGGGGGATGGTTAGCAGGTTCTCGCAACCCGTCCCAAATATTCAGCGTTGAGCGGTTGCCTTTAACGGATGTCTGGAGTGATGCGCTGCAAGCCAAGCAACCCGCTCCGGCACCGGCTAAACCGATCGAAGTCTCCCCTGATTTCAGCCTCAAGAGCTTCATTGATTAACCTTGACATTTTTACACTTTCCGTACCATCCTTAAGGGACACACAACACAAAAACTATGAAAAATAAACTTCCCGATCGTCCCGATGGAGAGGTTGAGGTCTTGGCGGATTTGGAAATTGAGACTAATTTCCTCGCCTGCATGATGCTCAATACCGACATCGCGCCCAACTATGTCGCATTGCCTGCTGTCGCGTTCTATTCTGACGAGCACCAAAAGGTGTGGCGGGCCATTCAAGCACTCCACCAAGAGGGTAAAGCGCCCGAAATGACCCGTGTTTCCTTGATGCTTAGAGACATGGGCATGGCTTCCGTCCCCTCTGTCCGGTTAGTGAGTGGGATTCTCGATCGCTCCCTAATTTTCAAGCCTCACTTAGAGGATGCTGACAAGTATTATGAGGCTCTTAACGAAGTGTGGCGAAAGCGCCGCATGGATGAATTTATCCAGAAACTTAAGGTATCCATCCGTTACCCCGGCACTGACTGGAAGGTTCAAGCGCAAAAGGAATTTGCAAATATTTTTACCGATGGGGTAGAGGTAGAAAACCCATTCATCAACTTGGCAGAATACGAGCTACCGGAAGATGAGGGTAAAGACTGCATCTCTACCGGGCTGGCGACCCTAGACCATTTTCTTGATGGTGGGTTAAAGCTTGGCGAGTTGATTTTGCTAGCGGCACGTACATCAATGGGCAAAACGGCGTTCATGTGCTGGTTAGCATTAGCGGCGGCCCATGTTGGGAAAAATGTCAGCGTTATCTCGGTTGAGATGGACATGAAATCGATTTATAAACGCTGGCTAGGTGCTTATGGGAACTTTCCTTATAAGTCTTGGCGATACGCGACCAAGGAGATTAAGGACGCTGCAGTATCGGCAGTCAAGGAACGCGGGAAGCGGATTGAAGTGAACCCGGTATCGAGAACACCAGACCAGATACTGGCTTCAATTCGGCGGGATATGATGCGCCGTCGGGTTGATATTGTCTTCGTGGATCACCTTCACCACGTTATCGCAGGCAATGGACAGGACGAGCGATCGGAAGCTGCTAAGTTCGTCACTCAACTGAAAAA
>JBEAPM010000153.1:0-2547 GCA_041164445.1 Cyanobacteriota bacterium | reverse complement strand
GAGCAGGTTATCCAGCAAGATCAAATTGGTTCCGTTGTTCTCTGTCGCAGGGGCAAGGGTGCCCTGAACCTGCTGCGATCGGCTTAAAATCGATCGACTCAGGGTTTCTCCGTGGGGTTCTGCTAAAGCGGCCAAGGCGGTTAACGGAGACGGTGGATCCTGGCAAATGCTTGGGTTAACCTGCTGTTTTGCTTGCCAGAGCCGTTGCAGTGAGGCTTCAATCCGCTCGATTGTCAACCGTCCTGTTTGAACGGCCTGGAGAATGCCATCGATCGCTGCGGTGGGATCGACGGGCATTAACACCACATCAGCCCCCGCCTCTAGGGCTAAGATCGGAGCTTCTACCGCTCCATAGCGTTGGGTAATAGCCTGCATAATCAAGGCATCGGTAACAATAATGCCGTCAAACCCCCAGGCTTTGCGCAAAATATCCGTGAGGATTTTGGAGGATAGGGTGGCCGGGTAGTCCGCATCTAGGGCAGGCAAAGCCAAATGGGCCGTCATAATGCTGGACACCTGAGCCTCGATCGCTGCCCGAAAAGGCTTCCATTCTAAGGATTCCAAACGAGAGCGATCGTGGGGAATTTGGGGTAAATCCAAGTGGGAATCGATCGCGGTGTCTCCATGACCAGGAAAATGTTTGGCTGTCGTTAAGACAGGATAGCCCTGACATCCTTGGATAAACGCTTGGGCGAGGGCACTGACCACTTCAGGGGTCTCCCCAAAAGACCGCACGTTAATCACAGGGTTGAGGGGATTATTATTCACATCCACCACCGGCGCTAAAATCCAATTAAGACCAATGGCCATGGATTCCTGGGCAACGATCGCGCCATACTGCTGGGCAAATTTCTCCGCCTCTACCCAGGAAGATGATTGATTCTGAGTCGCTAAGGCTCCTAAAGCCAGCGGCGGCGGCAACCAATTCGCTCCGGCAAAGCGTTGTCCAACCCCCTCTTCCACATCCGCTGCAATTAAGAGGGGAATGTTTGCCCAAGCTTGCAGGCATTGGGTGCGCAAAGCAACCTCGGGAGCACTGCCCCCCAGCAAAATAACCCCACCAACCCCCACATCCTCAAGCCAATAGCGCAGGGTGTCCTGGGGGGCTTCCCATTGGGGATAAGCAATTTGGCGATCGAATAAATGTCCCGATGCCCGCACAATAATCAATTGAGCAATTTTTTGACGCAGGGATAAGTGATCCCAGGAGGAAAGGATAGCGGTCATAGTGCTTTCTCATGGATAGAGCAATCCTAGATGGGTTGTGTGGTGTGCGCCCGAAGGGCGCACACCACACAACGGTTTCAGCAGTCTAGTCCTTACCACTGATTTAGGACTGCTGTAGAGCATCGGAATGCTTTAATTAAACCTCATTCCTAGAGACAGGAGAACTACCAACTTCAGGCGGAAGAATGCGGAGCGCTAGACTTTTCCCTTAAATTTTTCCGCTTTCAGTGGAAAGCCCTTAGGATTACTGCACACTCGGTAAAGGTTTGAGGTGATCTAAAAATTGCTGGAGTTCCGCAAGGGTTAGTTGGCGTAGGGATTGCTTGCCCTGACCAAATCGTCTGCGAATAAAGTTTCGCCCTGTATCGGGAGACCAACCCACTCGCTGCATTTCTTCCCCAATGGGAGGGAATAAATTAGGAATAAAACCAGCAATTAATTTCCAGCAGGGTATTTCTCCTTGCCAATCGGGATAAGCCCACGGCATACTTAAACTCAGGGTTGCAAAACAGGTTTGAATGGGTTTGTAGCCTTCGTCTAATCGACTGGCAAGAACAGGATCTGTAATACTCAAGCTCTCTAAAAAGACATCATGATTGATGCTAATTTTAGCTTTCCAGGTATGTCCAGATCGACTCACTCGAAACTCTTTTAATTTAACCAGTTGTAAGGTTTGACGTTCCGCAGGCGGTAAACCTTTTAAGTAGGATGGCAAAACGTTTTTACTGTTGTTATGGAGCATCCATTGTTCCTGACTACAAAATCTAAATAAATCAGCCGGTAAACAGTAGCCGATCGATCGCCATTTTCCCGGTAGGATAGATAGATTTTCAGACTCAAAGCCAAAATTATTCCCCGTGTCAGCCAACGGAATTTCCAAAATCTCCAGCAATTGAGGTTCCCGATCGTTAATCCGTCTGACTTCTTCTGGCACCCTGCCATCTTCAGGATAAAGTTGATCACATACGGGTCTAACCCATTTCCCCGTATCGAGATCAATCCCGGCAATACATCGCTCTTGATGCTTCCAAGAGTTAGCCAGACAAACGATTCTCTTTAGAGGTGACATATCTCAACATCTCCCCATTTATCGCTTAAATATTCGGCTACTAGACGGCGATGGCAATGATGAGGTTTGGCTTCGCTACACAATAAACAACTCTTATGCATCAGGTCTGGCGTGACGGACTGTTCAATTTGGCGATCGGACATGAGTTGTAAGAATTTTTCTTCATACACACTCCATTCTCCTTTCTGTTTCTTATACTCATCTAAAATATCTTTGGTTGGTGCTAAATCAGTACTATGAATATAATCAAT
>JBEAPM010000152.1:0-11980 GCA_041164445.1 Cyanobacteriota bacterium | reverse complement strand
TTAAGGGGCAGAAAGACCTGAGTAAGACTCAAGATCGAAGCGATCGTCAGCCGGGACATCCAAGGTGCCCATACCCTCATCTTTATCCTCCGGAATTGAGCATTACGACTATCAGTTTAAGCCAGGAGATTTAAGGATAGCGTTTTTTCTCACCTACGGCGACTTCCCGTATTCATGGATTCATGGCGCTCCTTCATTGTCCTCCTCGTCCATGTCCTCCTCGTCCAGTTCATCGATCGTCTCCTCCTCTTCTGCCTCTTGTGCCTCTAGGACGAGGGGAACGGTAAGCTGTTTCAGGCGTTGCTCTAGACCTGAACCTTCAATTTGAAAATACTGATGAAATTTTTCGGTGACCTGGAGTCGATAGGAACGGCTATCTTTTTGGCGACGTTTGCCCACGAAGCCTTGCTCCACTAAATTTTGCACCTGTTGATAGGCCCCTGAACCCCGCAGATCCACCAACTCCGTTTGACTCACCGATCCCTTTAAGGCAATCACCGCCAGGGTTCGCAACGCCCCCACCCCCAAATCCACCGGAATCAGACTGTGGACTAAGTCTTGAAACTCCGATCGCAACTGCAAGACAAACCCTTTCGGCGTTTCCAGCACTTCCAGAGCACTATCCTGGTGGGCATAGCGATCCATTAAGGTAATCAACGCATCCTGAACCTCCTCTAGGCTAGCTCGGGCATATTCGCTAATTTCTTTGATCGTTAAAGGCTTTGCCTTGAGATATAAGATCGCTTCGACACGGTTTTCCAGGAGACTAGGCATCTTTGCAGTAATTGGAGCAGTAAGGGGGCAGTGATAGGAGTTATGGCAGGTAGATTTGCAGAACGATCGCGGCGGAGAATGGTTCTTAGCCTACCAATAACTCTTCCTCGGGATAATGTACGATGCTGGGAGATGTTGCCCCTAGTAAAGCACTCATCAGCATGAGAACCCCCACTCGCCCCACATACATCACCACAATCAAAATGAGTTGAGTGCCGCTGGAGGCTTGGGCGGTTACCCCAATGGACAGTCCCACCGTTGCAAAGGCGGAGACCGTTTCATAAAAGAGGGGTAAAAACTCCACTTGGGGCTGAACCAAGGAAATGAGGATGGTGCTGGAGACCACGATCACCACCGACCCTAGCACCATGCTGATGGACTTAAGAATTACGTCCGTTGGGATTTTACGTTGATAGCAGAGGACTTCGGTTTTACCCTGGAGCGTGGCCCGGGTACAGGCCATTAAGACGCGCAGGGTTGTGGTTTTGACCCCGCCCCCGGTTCCCCCTGGACTCGCCCCCACAAACATAAAGGCGATCGTCATAAACAGTGAGGTGGTGGTCATGGCCGGGAGGTTTAAACTGTTGAACCCAGCGGTACGGACGGTAACCGATTGAAACCAAGACGCAAGCAGTTTATCGGGAAAGGAGAGGGAGCCTAAGGTGTCTGGATTATTAAATTCTGTCGCTAAAAAGGCGATCGTGCCCACCCCAAGTAAAGCGATCGTGGTACTGGTCACCACCTTAAAGTGCATCGAAAAAAGAATGCGGCGAGGATGCCCCTTAAATTCATTTTGGAACCATAAATAAAGCTCCATGATCACCTGATAGCCCAATCCCCCCACAATGATTAAGGCGCTCACCGTTAAGTTCAGCACAGGGTTACTGACATAGCGCATAAAACTATCGGGTAAGAGGCCAAACCCCGCATTATTAAAGGCACTAATACTATGGAAAGTTGCAAACCAGAGCCCGCGATCGATGCCAAACTCCTGGCTAAAGACCGGCAGCAGTAAAAAAATCCCCAGAATTTCACAAATGAGGGTCACGGAAATAATGGAGATCACCATTTGCCGAATTCCCGAAATCCCTGGCGTTTCTAAGGTTTGATGTAAGGCCAGTTTATCCTTCAGGCGAAATTCCCGGCCCAGCAACACTAGCAAGAAGGTTGTGGCGGTCATATAGCCCAACCCCCCCACCTGCACCAAAATGGCAATGATGGCCTGGCCCAGACCGGAATAATAGGTACCCACATCCACCACCGAGAGCCCCGTGACACAGACGGCAGACGTGGCCGTGAAGAGGGCCGTAATGGGATGATCCCACCCCCCAGCCGTCTTGGAAATGGGGAGCAGCAGTAATAGGGATCCAGTGGTAATCACCGCGAGAAATCCCAGACAAATTGTACGGGGAACGGTCATTGATACGCCTTTAGGAGTCAGTATTAGTCACTGCTGATTATACTTGGACAGGCAGAAATCCTTAAGATCCTTGGGACTCTGGCTGCCTAGTCTGAAAAACCCAGTAAGATAACAGCTAACCGCCACCTATTCAGCTTTTGGGACGACACCAGAATAGGGTATTGCGGGGTGTCGCTTCCCAGGGTTCGATACCCACCGTGCTTTGGTTGCACTCCGACTTGAACAGTCTCCATTTACGGGGAAGGCAGTGCTGCGGCACACCCTTAAAAATGCTTGCAAATGGGGGGATACCGATCCTGGAACCCCAGGGTCTTAACACCATTTCCCATTTTTAGGGGGTCTTCCCTCTCCCGGTATGGGTACAACAGTCCTAAGTCAGTTGTAAGGACTAGACTGCGGAAACCGTGGTGTGGTTTGCTCCCTTCGGGCGCACCACATAACCTATTTAGGGTTTCTATATGTTCTTTCGTAAAGTTTTTCAGGTTCGCCCCAATCAAGTGGGTTGCCTCTTTCGCCGCAATCAGTTAACGCAGCAACTCTCTCCTGGTATCTATCGCTTCTGGGACTGGCGCAATGAGTTAGCCCTGCTCGCGCTGTCTACCGTCCCCCGATCGCTCTTGGTGTCTAATCAAGAGGTCTTAACCCAGGATAATATTGCCCTGCGGTTTTCCTATGTTCTCCTCTATCGCATTCAACACATCGATCGTTTTCTGGCCAGTTTTGACCTTGCCATGGCTCTAGAATACCGTAATGAAAATTTGTTAATTGGGCAGATTGAGCCTCACCTCACGACCTTAAGCCAGATTACCATTCGTCAAATTATTTGCAATATTAGTAGCGACGATCTCAATGAAAAGCGATCGGAAATCTATGACTTTAAAACTGAGCAAATGGTGGAGGCAGCCGCCCAGTTAGGGATTGGTCTAGAGGGTGCATTTCTCAGAGATATAACCTTTCCTAAGTCCATTCAAGATTTGTTTGCCAAGCAGTTAGAAGCTAAAATTCGGGCCAAAGCGGATTTGGAAAATGCCCGCACCGCCGTGGCAACTGCCCGAGCCCTCAAAAATGCTTCGGAGTTAATGAAAGGGGATGACAATATTCGCTTTATCCAACTCTTAGAGACCCTCACCAAGATTGCGGGCACCGGTAAACACACCTTTGTCTTGGGAGAATGGGATTCCTTTAAATCCCCGCGTTAAGGGTTCCCCCTTTTCTTTGCCACTGATCTGGAGGGGACGATCGCTCCTGTAATCCCGCCCCGTCCATTTTTGAGCCCCGGTCTACCGCCAGAGGTTGCCCACGCAAACCCCTCAAAAATCCCAGACTGGCAGGTGATCCTCCGCTATCATGCATCGAAATCTCAGCTTTCCGCTGAAAGAGCGTCGCACTCTTCTGCCTTAAGTGGGTAGCCTGGCTTGGGAATTGTATTCAGAATAACTAAAGCGTTGAGAAAAGCTTGAGAAATATGGAGCATTCAGAGTGCAAGAACTGAAACGATCGTAGGATTTTTCCAGCGTTGGGGTTGCCCGTCGCAAGACCCAACAAACCATGTAAACTTTCATAGAATTTAATGCAGTCTACCGATAGAGGGAGAGCGGAAATGATCCAAAAAATCGGCATTTTAACCAGCGGAGGAGATTGTCCTGGCTTAAATGCAGTGATCCGAGCAGTCGTAAAATCCGCAAGCCAATTGGGGTGGGAAGTGTATGGAATTCCTCATGGAACCGATGGCTTTCTAGACATTTACGAGGGCAAAGTCACACCGGAACAAATTAAGCTCAATGAGCATGGTTATGACATCCCCGGTGTGGTACAAGGGCTGGATGTTCTGCAGTTTTTAAGCGGGAGTATTCTCGGTTCCCTAAGCCGAGGGAATCCGAATCAACCGGAAATTGCCGAACAAATTATCAAAGGATATGAAATCTTAGGGTTAGATGCCCTGATTATTGTTGGCGGTGATGGGAGTTTAGACATTATTTATCAACTGGCTCAGCGTGGCAATTGGAAAGTCGTTGCCGTTCCCAAAACCATCGATAATGATGTCCCCTTCACGGAAAAATCTGTAGGGTTTGATACTGCTGTTGCCACAGTAACTGATGCTCTCTATAACCTAACGTTTACCGCCGCCAGTCACGATCGCATTATGGTGGTGCAAGTAATGGGTCGAGATGCCGGTCACTTAGGCTTACACAGCGGCATTGCCGGGGGGGCGGATGTCATTCTCATTCCGGAACGCATTCCAGCCCTGACCGATGAAGTTATCAATGATATTTGTCATCACTTAGCGCGGCAACGCAAAGATGGTCGCAAATTTGGTCTCATTGTGATTTCTGAAGGGGTCAAAACCGCAGCAGGAAAACACGATAAGTACATTGGCGATATCCTCGCCAAGGCCATTCAATCCCATAGTCGTCAACTCTGCGCTGAAGGGGATCATGATTTTTGTGAAATGCAAGAACTCGATACGCGCTCCACAGTTTTAGGGCATATTCAGCGCAGTGGTACACCTTCCTCCTTCGATCGTCTCTTGGCGATTTCCTTTGGTAAAAAAGCGATCGATTTACTCCGGCATGAACAGTATAATCGCTTAGTCATTTGGCAAAGTGGACGGGTGGAAGCGAAACCCTTGGATGAAGTAGTGCCCGTCATTCGGGACTGTCATGAGATCGATCGCTGTGCCGGGCCCGTGCTTCCCAACGATTTTATGGTGGAGGTGGCTCAATCCCTGGGAATTTTTGTGGGTTAGGATGAACAGTCAATAGACCCCTTGGCGTTTCAGGAGCCTCTATGCAGACTTCTACCCCATCTCAAACCGTCACCCTCAACTTGGAGGGCATGACCTGTGCCGCTTGTGCCGCAGCCATTCAACGATCGCTCCTGCGCAGCGCCGGAGTTCAAGATTGTGTGGTCAACTTTGGCTTAGAGCAAACCACTGTAACCTTCGATCCCCACACTACTAGTGTTGAAACCTTACAACGGGTGGTGGATAAAGCGGGGTATAAAGCCCTTGCCGTGGAACAAGGCAGTTGGGCAAGCCTAGCAGAAACCCGATCCCAAGCCCGGGATCAGGATCTGCGCCTACGGGTTGGAGTGGGGCTAGGGATCAGTAGCATCCTCGTCTTGGGCAGTTTACCGATGATGCTGGGGCTCCATCTACCCTGGATGCCGACATTTCTCCATAATGCTTGGTGGCAGTTGCTCCTGGCCACACCGGTACAATTCTGGTGTGGGGCGAGCTTTTATCAGGGAGCCTGGAAAGCCTTGCAAGCAGCCCGGAGTGATATGAATACCCTGGTTGTCCTGGGCACCACAGCGGCCTATGGCTATTCCCTAGTCCTCACCCTGCAAACCTTAGCCAATCCCTCTGGGGGTATGTTAGCGGTTTACTACGAAAGCTCAGCGGTCATTATTAGCCTCGTGCTGCTGGGACGCTGGCTAGAGCGGCGGGCCCGCAGTCACACCGCTGATGCCATTCGGGAACTGATGGGCTTACGATCGCCAACGGCGACGGTGATTCGGCAGGGACGGGAACAGGAAATTCCCCTGGAAGCGGTCAAGGTGGGGGATCAGCTCCGGGTGAAACCGGGGGAAAAAGTGCCGGTGGATGGGCAAATTATTGAGGGACATTCCACCCTAGATGAATCGATGCTCACGGGGGAAAGTGAACCGGTTCAGAAAGGGGTGGGGGATGAGGTCATTGGGGCAACCTTAAATAAAACCGGCAGCTTTGTCTTGCAAGCCACCCGGGTAGGACGAGAGACCGTCCTCGCCCAAATTATTGAACTGGTGCAACGAGCGCTGACCCAAAAAGCCCCCTTGCAGGATCTCGCGGATCGGGTTACAGCAGTCTTTGTCCCCATCGTCTTAGCGATCGCCTTAGTAACCTTTGGGGCATGGTGGGGCATCACCGGAACCCTCAGCAGTGCCCTCGTTCACTGCGTATCTGTCCTCGTCATTGCCTGTCCCTGTGCCCTGGGTTTAGCCACCCCCACCTCCATTATTGTGGCTACGGGACGGGGGGCCCAACAGGGAATTTTAATTCGGAGCGGCGAAAGCTTAGAACAACTGCACCGCTTGCAAACCCTGGTGTTTGATAAAACCGGCACCCTCACGGAGGGACAGCCCGCCGTCGATCAGTTTCTGCCGGTGACCGGTAGTGCCCGGGAACTGAATTTGCTCTATAGCATTGCCTCGGTAGAGCAACGATCGGAACATCCCATTGCCGAAGCGATCGTCTCCTATGCCAAAACCCAGGTGGAGGATGACACCATCCTGCCCGTAGAAAACTTTATGGCCATCCCCGGTTGTGGAGTTCAGGGGACGGTGGCCAAGCATCAACTCCACATCGGCACCAGCCAATGGCTAGAGGAACTCGGCATTGAGACCCAAGTCGAGACCTTTACGGGTGTTTCCTTGCCGGAACAGCAAGCCCAAGCCGAACGGCAGCAGAAAACCGTGGTCTGGGTCGCGGTGGCGGGCCAGGTGGTGGCCCTACTGACCATCGCCGATCGGTTAAAGCCAGAAGCCAAAACCGTAGTTCAGTCCTTACAACGGCGGGGACTGTCCCTTGTGCTCCTCAGTGGCGATAACCGCACCACCGCCCACGCGATCGCTCAAGAGGTCGGCATTAACACGGTGTTTGCCCCCGTCCGTCCCCAGCAAAAAGCAGAGGTGATTGCCCACCTGCAAACCGGAGCAGCGCAGTCCTCGCCTACCCCCCAGAGCAAAGCGATCGTGGGCATGGTGGGGGATGGTATTAACGATGCCCCAGCCCTCGCGGTGGCAGACGTAGGGATTGCCCTCGGCACAGGAACCGACGTAGCGATGGCCGCCAGTGACATTACCCTCCTGTCCGGGAACCTGCAGGGCATTACCACCGCCATCGATCTCAGTCGAGCCACCGTCCAGAACATTCAGCAAAACCTCTTCTTTGCCTTTATTTACAATTGTCTCGGCATTCCGATCGCAGCGGGAGTCTTTGATTCCATCTTGGGCTGGACCCTCAGTCCCATGCTGGCCGGAGCCGCCATGGCCCTAAGTTCCGTTTCGGTGGTGACCAATGCCCTTCGCCTCAGCGGTGCCGTTAAACCTGCCGGTGCAGGAGGGTAGTCTAATATAAGCAGCTCTGACTCAACCAGTACTGAATACTGAATAAAATTGAGGGCGCAGCCGAGGGGATTGGGTCTTGCGGTATAGTATGGTATGACATTTCCAAGTTTTCCCGCGTTCTTCGAGAGTTCCTCATGTCCGCGCTCATCGTAGATTTGGATCCCTTATCCTAGGTGAAAGACTTGACTCGTATTTTAGTTGTCGAAGACGAAGAACTGATTCGGGAGACCGTTGGCCTCGCCCTCCAAGACGAAGGCTATGATGTACAGACGGTTCCAGATGGTCGTTCGGCTTTGGAACTTTTCTATCAAGCGAGCACCCCGTCGTCAGAAGTGCCAGCCTCCAAGGATTTTCCCGATCTGATCATTCTCGATCTGATGTTGCCCTTAGTGAATGGCCTGGATTTGTGTCGATTTATTCGACGACAGCAAAATACCATTCCCATCTTAATTTTGAGCGCCAAAGGAACGGAAATGGATCGGGTGGTGGGGTTAGAGGTGGGAGCCGATGACTACCTCACCAAACCCTTTGGTATGCGGGAGTTAATTGCCCGCTGTCGCGCTCTGCTGCGCCGGTCTCGCACCCTTCAAGAAGAAGAAAGCACTCAGATTTTACGGTACCAAAATATTATCCTTTATCCCCAGGAGTGCCGCGTTACCTTATCCGGCTCAGAAATTAGCCTCTCACCCAAAGAATTCCGGATTTTAGAACTGTTTATGAGTCATCCCCGCCGCGTCTGGTCGCGGGAACAGTTATTGGAGCGGGTCTGGGGGCCCGACTTTATGGGAGACAGCAAAACCGTAGATGTTCATATTCGTTGGCTTCGGGAAAAATTAGAGACAGATCCCAGCCATCCTGAATACGTGCAAACGGTTCGTGGTTTTGGTTATCGCTTTGGTTAGGCTCTGTGGTTACTCCGTTTGTATTTGGGCTGGCGATCGGCCTGGGCATCTGTTTTCTGTACCGTTGGCAATGGCTCGATCGCTTCAGACGTTTTCAAGGTAGACGGTTCATCCCTTCCCTCAATTGGAATAAGCTCTGGACTTTAGAAACTCAGTTGCTGCAAAAACTGGAGCAACAGGAGCAGGAACTGCAGCAGAACTTGGCGGAACTTCAGGATTTGCGGGAACTGTTTGCCCATTTACCCTTAGCCTATTTACAGGTTGATGCAGACAATTACCTGATGTGGTGCAACCCTGCCACCGCAGAAGTGCTGGGAGTTCCCCTACCCGACCTAAGCCAACCCCGCCTCTTGTTGGAATGGATGCGATCCTATGATTTAGATCAGCTCATTGAGCGCACCCGATCGACCGGACAACGGCAAGAGCAGGAATGGGTGGTCAACTCCGTGAAACAAGATCCCGCCAACCCCGTCATTCAACGCCCCCTCTATCTCCGGGCCCAATCCTTTGCCCTCACCAGTGGCCAAGTGGGAGTTTTCCTGGAAGATCGCTACGAGATGATTACCCTACGGCAACAGCAAAACCGCTGGGTGTCCGATGTGGCCCACGAGTTAAAAACCCCCCTCACCTCCATTCGCCTCGTGGCAGAAACCCTGTTGAATCGGGTCGATAGTAATCTCCGATCCTGGGTGGAGCGTCTCCTGGGGGAAGTGATCAACCTCAGCAGCATCGTCCAGGATTTATTAGACCTGAGCCAACTCGATCGCTCTCCCACCATTACGGGCCAAGCCCCTCAACATCCCAATGACATGGGTTTGACCTTAGAGCAAACGGACTTGGTGGAGTTGGTCTATTCGGCTTGGGAAACCTTAGTGCCCCTCAATCGCCATAAACAGGCTCACCTGATCTACCTGGGGCCGGATACCTTCCTACTGTCGGTTGATGCGTCCAAGTTATACCGCGTTCTCCTCAACCTCCTGGATAATGCCATTAAATACAGCCCACCCGATCGAGATATTGAAGTTTCCCTCTCCCCGATTCCGGCGATCGTCTCACCCGATGAGAAGCCCCCGCAAGCCGTGGTTTTAGACATAATCGATCAAGGTCTTGGGTTCTCCCCCAAAGACCTCCCCTACGTCTTCGATCGCTTTTACCGAGCCGATGAAGCCCGCAAACGGGATCTGACCCCGGCCATTCCGCTGAGTGGACTCCCCCTCAGTAGTAGCTGTGGTTTGGGTTTAGCGATCGTTAAGCAAATTGTTCTGGCTCACCAGGGTCAGGTGGAAGCCAAAAATCATCCCAAAACCGGCGGTGCCTGGGTGCAAATTACCCTCCCGATCGTGGCCAATCTGGAAACTAATGAGCATTGAGCTTGGGCAATACGCTTGGCCAGAATCGCCCACGGCCGAGAAAATTTACGGGATATCGAGGTGCGATACAATCGTGTCCGGAGTCTCCGCTTTGCTTTGGGGCTCATGCCCCGGCGAACTCACGTCGTTTTACGTCCAATTCCAAGATTATCTTCAAGATTATGGTTCTCACCGCCCTGGCGATCGTTCTGACTGTGTTGACCGTTACGACCTTGATCTTTCAAGGCTTGGGTTTATGGGTGACGCAGAAATTCTTCGGACGATCGTCTTCTCCTCAACGCCAGGATCCGCCAAAGGTGTCCATTTTAATCCCGGTGCGAGGGGTGGATGAAGGGGCCTTAGCCAACTGGACTTCCTTCTGTCAACAGAATTATCCCGACTATGAAGTGCTCTTTGGAGTCATGGATCCCCAGGATCCAGCGGTTCCGGTTTTAGAGCAGGTGGTGGCCCAATTTCCCGATCGGGCGCAATTGCTCACGAACCTCCCACCCCGAGGCATCAATCACCAAATTAGTAATCTGTCCTATCTGGTGGAAGCCTCCCACCATGAAGTTGTCATTTTTGCCGATAGTGACATTCGGGTTACCCCAGAATATTTGCAACGAGTCACCCAACCCCTCAAAGACGATCGCATCGGCTTAGTCACCTGTGCCTACGTGGATCATCGTCCCCAGTATCTAGGGGCAGCCCTAGCCGCCTTAGGACGCAGCCTCGACTTTATTCCCAGTGTTTTAATTGCCCGTACCTTGGATGGTGGTTTAAAGTTTGCCCTGGGACCCACGATCGTCTTGAAACGATCGGTTTTAATGGCCTTTGGCGGTCTGGAGCCAGTTCTCAACCGCATTGGTTCTGACTTTCACCTTGGGCGCTTGACCAGGGAAGCAGGCTATGGGGTTGAATTAGCTACCTATCTCCTCAATAACGACTGTGGCGAAGAAACCCCTCAACAGGTTTTTCATCGGGAATTGCGGTGGTCTCGCACCATTCGCTGGAATCGGGGTTCGGAATATTATGGGCTAGTCTTTACCCACGGTACGGTCTATAGCTTGCTCCTCCTGCTGGTGAGTGGTCTACAACCCTGGGCGATCGGAGTCTGGGCTGCAGCTTGGAGTTTACGGATTCTCCAAGGCTTTGTTCTCCTCTCTATTCTGCAATTGCCTCAGCTTAAGCGATGGCTGTGGGTATTGCCCCTGCGGGATCTCATGACCTTCTGGGTCTGGCTGCGGGGATCCTATGGTCGAGAAATTTTTTGGCGGGGTCGTTGGCTCAAGGTCTCCGGCAAAGGGATGTTACAGGAAAAATCCTGAGAGAGGTCTTACCTTGGATGTGCAGATTCCTGAACCCAACGGTCAGTATCACTTTCAGGTCTGGACTCAGGGCGATCCCCATCAGCCTTGGCTTGTCTTTCTCCACGGCTTTCTGGGGGATCGGTTTGAGTTTCGTGAGGTCATCGCCAATCTCTGCGCTGATTTTTTCTGCGTTTCCCTAGACTTACCTGGCCATGGCCAGACGATCGTTTCTCCCACCCTACCGCCAGCCCAGACCTATTCCATGGCATTCACCGCAGCCGGGGTAATGGGTTGTTTTGCCAAACTACAGTCGATGCTCTTCCCCTCCGCTGCAGAACCGTCAGAATCTGACCTGATCAGCCCACACCGCAATCCAATCCGACTAGTGGGATACTCCATGGGCGGCCGTTTAGGGCTGTACCTCCTGCTCAAATTTCCCCAGATCTTTGCCGGGGGATTAATCGAATCTGCCTCCCCAGGCTTGGCAACCCCAACAGAACGATCGCTACGGTTGCAACAGGATCAAAACCGAGCCAGAAAATTGGAACGCCTGACTCCCGCAGAATTTCGGCAGTTTCTCCAGCAGTGGTATCGCAATCCCTTATTTCAAGGGCTCCCCGAGCATCCCCACTACCCCGCCCTCCTCCAACAACGCCAAGGGGGAAATCCACAACACCTTGCCCAATCCCTACGCTATTTGGGTCTAGGGGCACAACCCTCCCTCTGGCTAGACCTCACTCAAACCACACTCCCCCTGACGTTTGTGGTCGGTGAATGGGATCCCAAGTTTGTCCACCTTAACCACACCATGAACGATCGCTGCCCTACCGCCCACCTCAACGTAATCCCTGGGGTTAGCCATAACACTCATCTGGGCAATCCCGCTCAATTTATCCACATCACCCGATCGGTGTTTCTCGCTTGAGGATATGACGGAGATCTAAGCTCTAAAGACAAGGAGGCACCCCGAAAAGTCAAATGAATCCAATAAATTCTAACCTACATTCCGCAGGTAGATAGCGAAATCGTATAAAATCTAAAGCTATTTATTGAGGGAGGACTCGGATGAGCGTCCAAGTCAAAAATTTAGATCATCTGGGTATCGTAGCTGGCATC
>JBEAPM010000151.1:0-9911 GCA_041164445.1 Cyanobacteriota bacterium | reverse complement strand
ACCTATGAAGATTTTATTTATCGCTGCTGAAGCTGCTCCCCTAGCTAAAATTGGGGGCATGGGGGACGTTGTAGGAACCCTGCCCCGCATTCTCAAAAAGATGGGCCACGATGTACGGATCATGATGCCCTACTATGGCTTTCTCTCGGACAAAGTAGAGGTTCCTAAAGCTCCCATTTGGTCTGCCAGCGTCATGTTTCAAACCTTGACCGTTCACCAGTGCAGTTTTCCTCAAACGGAAATTCCCCTGTATTTGCTGGGAAACTGGTCTTTTGCTAGTCCTAAGGTTGCGGATGTTTATGGAGAAGGGGATGATTGGCGCTTTACCCTCTTTGCCAACGGTGCGACAAAGTTTATTCAAAACTACTGGAAACCCGATGTGGTGCATTGCCATGATTGGCATACCGGGATGATTCCGGTCTGGTTAAAGGATGAACCGGGGGTCGCCACGGTGTTTACCATTCATAATTTGGCCTACCAAGGGCCCTGGCGCGATCGTTTAGAAGAAATTACCACCGTTCCCCCCGATATGCGCGGTCATAACACCTTAGCGGCTGCGTTGCTCTATGCGGATCAGGTCAATGCCGTTTCCCCCACCTATGCCCAGCAAATTCAAACCTCTGAGTATGGGGAGCAGGTGGAAGACATTTTAATTAGCATTAACCACAAGCTGCACGGCATTCTCAATGGGATTGACATGGATCAATACAATCCCGGCGTAGATTCCACCCTGCCCCAAAACTATACGCTCCAGACCCTGCCCCAACGGGAGAGGAATAAAGCAGAACTACAAAAACAAGTGGGCTTAGAACTGGAACCCAAGTCCTTTATGGTGGGGATGGTGTCCCGATTGGTTGAACAAAAAGGCATCGACTTGCTTATTCCCATCGTCGATCGCTTCTTGGAGGTACCCCATACCCAACTGGTTATTTTAGGCACAGGGGAAAAGCCCTATGAAGCCCAAATCCAAGCCCTTGCCGATCGTTTTCCGGAACAGTTATCTGCTCAGTTACTCTATAACGATGCCCTCTCCCGTCGGATTTATGCCGGGACTGATGCCTTCTTGATGCCCTCTCGCTTTGAACCCTGCGGCATCAGTCAAATGCTAGCCTTGCGATACGGGTCGGTTCCCGTAGTCCGTCACACTGGGGGATTAGTGGATACCGTGTCCGATCATGAACCACAAGCAGGCACCGGCAATGGTTATGCCTTTGAAAGTTATGACCCCTACGCCTGCCTAGGCTGTCTGATGCGGGCCCGGGAAGGCTTCCAATATTCCCAACCGTGGCAAGCCTTGCAACAGCGGGGCATGGGCATCGACTTTAGCTGGGATCGTTCCGCCGAAACCTACGTGGATCTCTATCAACAAGCGATCGTGAGTAAGCGGAAACAGTTGCAGCAAAAACCCGCTACCGTCACACCTCTCACAACCCTCAAGTAGAAACACGGAGAGATTAACCGCAACGGCAGGGGTGCCACGAGAACCCCGGTTTCTTTTCGGCTGAAGTCCCCAGAAACCGGGGTTCTAACTCCAGGCTCAATCAAGTAATGCTCCTTGCGACGCTGAGCAGCCAACTAATCGATCGCCTTACCACTCAACCGAGCACCTCGATTAATTCTGATGCCGCCCTCCACAATCCCTATTCTTGCGTGGGTACTAAATCTTCCTCTCTTATGGCTATATCAGGATTTGCTAACGTTGCAAGGCAAGATTCTTCGCTAAATTTATAAATGCATTTTAATAGGGATTGCACAAGCAGACCCTTCTTCGTACCTTACCGAGCCTAATCATGAAACTAGCCCATCGGATTACCCAGGTTGCCCCCTCCCTGACCCTTGCCATTGCCGCTAAGGCGAAAGCAATGAAGGGGGAAGGGATTGATGTGTGCAGTTTCAGTGCGGGGGAACCGGATTTTGATACGCCGGAGCATATTAAGGCTGCGGCTCAGAAAGCACTGCAGGAAGGCAAAACCCGCTACGGCCCTGCGGCGGGGGAACCGGCTTTACGATCGGCGATCGCGGAAAAATTACAGCGGGATAATCAGCTTTGTTTGAATGCGGATCAAGTGTTGGTCACCAATGGCGGTAAGCAATCCCTCTACAACCTGATGCAGGTCTTTCTCGATCCGGGGGATGAGGTGATTATTCCAGCCCCCTATTGGCTGAGCTATCCAGAAATGGTCAAACTGGCGGACGGGGTGCCGGTCATTCTGCCCACGGATGCGGCGGCCCAATTCAAAATTTCACCGGAGCAACTCCGCCAAGCCATTACCCCTAAAACCAAGCTTGTGGTCTTTAACTCTCCAGCCAATCCCACGGGCATGGTCTACTCCCCCGAAGAGGTGAAGGCGTTGGCAGCGGTAATTTTAGAGGCTAACCTCTATGTGGTTTCGGATGAAATCTACGAGAAAATTCTCTACGATGGGGCGGAGCATCTCAGTATGGGAGCCGCCAGTCCGGAAATGCTGAGCCGCACGATCATCAGTAATGGCTTTGCTAAGGCCTATTCCATGACGGGGTGGCGGGTTGGCTATCTCGCGGGGGATGCCCAACTCATTAAAGCGGCTGCAACCCTACAGGGTCATAGCACCTCTAATGTCTGTACCTTTGCTCAGTATGGGGCCATTGCCGCGCTCCAATCCTCCCAAGACTGCGTTGCGATCATGTGTGAAGCCTTTGCCCAACGGCGGCAGGTCATGCTCGATCGCATCCGAGCCATTCCCGGTCTAGAATGCCCCCAACCTGATGGCGCGTTCTATGTCTTTCCTAGCATTCGCAACCTGGGCATTTCTTCACTGGATTTTTGTAACCAACTCTTAGATGAATTTCAGGTCGCCACCATCCCTGGGATTGCCTTTGGCGCAGATGACTGTTTCCGGCTCTCCTATGCCACGGATCTAGAAACGATCGAAAAAGGACTCGATCGCTTATCCCAGTTTGTGAACGCCCACTTTGCCTAGACCCAGGGGCCAGTCAAGTTTGCCCAATCCCTAAGAGGTGCCCCCCTTAAGGCGGAAGAGTGCGGTGTGGTGTGCTGCACGCTACCATTCAATTTTTTCCCTTTGAGTGGAAAGCCCCCAAAGAGATTAAAAAAAACTAGCATTCTGAGGGTTCTAGACGGCTTAAGCTTAAACTAACCCCAGCATAGCCGTAATCCAATAGGGTCTTTCAACGGTCACCTTAGGGCTCAATTTCCCTGTCATTGTCATTGAGACAAGCGGATTGGAAGCGATCGTTAAGGTCTTAGCGATCGTTTTCCAGGAAATATTCCAATGCTTGACATTTGAATATTTCTCAAGAGAAGGGAAAAAGCAGAATTTTGTAAAGTTCCTTACCGTTGAAATGGCAAAGATGTTATCGACAAGGAGCGATAGAACATGGCCCCAATTAAAGTAGCAATTAATGGTTTCGGACGAATTGGTCGATTAGTCTTTCGGGCAGGGTTCAGCCACCCTGAAATTGAATTTGTTGGCATTAATGACCTCTTTCCAGCGGAAACCTTAGCCTATCTGTTGAAATATGACTCTACTCACGGTCGGTTTCAGGGGACAGTTGAAGCCAAGCCCGATGGTATTGTGGTGGATGGTACCTTCATTCCTTGCGTGGCAGAACGAAGCCCTGAAGCATTGCCCTGGGGAAATCTAGGGGTAGATTATGTGGTAGAAGCCACCGGATTATTTACCACTCTAGACACGGCTTCCCAGCACATTAAAGCGGGTGCAAAGCGGGTCGTCATTTCTGCCCCAACCAAAGATCCAGGCAATGTACCGACCTTATTGGTGGGGGTCAATCATGAAAGTTTTGACCCCGCTAAACATACCGTAGTTTCTAATGCCAGTTGCACCACCAATTGTCTAGCTCCAATTGCCAAAGTTATTAATGACAATTTTGGGTTAGTCGAAGGTTTAATGACCACTGTTCATGCCATGACTGCCACACAACCCACAGTAGATGGTCCCAGTAAAAAAGACTTACGGGGAGGACGGGGGGCAGCCCAAAATATTATTCCTGCCTCTACGGGAGCAGCAAAAGCGGTCACCTTGGTCTTACCGGAATTGAAAGGCAAACTAACGGGAATGGCCTTACGAGTGCCTACTCCTGATGTATCCGTTGTAGACCTCACCTTCCGCACCGAAAAAGCCACCAGCTATGCGGAAATCTGTGCCGCCATGAAAGCCGCCTCTGAAGGATCCTTAAAAGGGGTTTTAGGCTATACGGAAGATCCGGTCGTCTCTAGCGATTTTACGACGGATCCCCATTCCAGTATCTTTGATGCTGGGGCTGGGATGGAACTCAACGATCACTTTTTTAAGGTCGTGTCTTGGTACGATAACGAATGGGGCTATTCAAATCGTATGCTTGATCTGATGCTATCCATGGCTGCAAAAGAAAACTAAGGAGATTTACTCTCCAGAAAGCATGAAGCGGGATTTTGAGGGGCTAGTTTCCTCGGATCCCGTTTGTTCCGTTCATGATGCGGAGAACCCTTTGCCTTGATTCTCACCGGACTGAACTGTTAACATTACTAATTCCAATTTTGAAGTAAGAAACTATGACTGTAACCGTAAATCCTACAACTACTCCTAATAATGTTCAGATCCAGGTGGAAGACGATCGCACCGGCATGAGTTTAGAAACCCTCAAACGGGCTTTTGCCGATCATCTTTTCTATCTTCAGGGCAAATATGAATCCATCGCAACTAAAGAAGATTATTACCAAGCGCTGTCCTATACCATCCGCGATCGTCTCTTATACCGTTGGTTAGCCACCCAAAAAGTCTATACGGAACAGAAGGTTAAAAGGGTTTGTTATCTCTCCGCTGAATTTCTCATGGGTCGTCACCTGGGTAATAGCCTCATTAACTTAGATCTCTACGAACGGGTTGAACAAGCCCTCAAAGAGTCCGGTTTAGATTTAACGGATCTGCTAGAGCAGGAAGACGATCCAGGGCTGGGCAATGGAGGTTTAGGCCGTTTAGCCGCCTGTTTCCTCGACTCTCTCGCCACCTTAGAAATCCCTGCGATCGGCTATGGAATTCGCTATGAGTTCGGCATTTTCCATCAAATTATGCGGGATGGCTGGCAAGTAGAAATTCCGGATCAATGGTTAAAGTTTGGGAATCCGTGGGAATTACAACGACGGGATGAAGCGGTCGAAGTGAAATTAGGGGGCTACACGGAATCCTATCATGATCCCAAAGGCAATTTCCGAGTCTCTTGGATTCCTGGCCGCACCGTTCTAGCGGTTCCCTTCGATTTACCTGTACCCGGTTTTAATACCAATACGGTGAACGTTTTACGGCTCTGGAAATCCGAAGCCAGTGATGAGTTTAACTTCGATGCCTTCAATTCTGGCAACTACGATCGCGCGGTGGAGCAAAAAATGGTTTCCGAGACCATTTCTAAAGTGCTTTATCCCAACGATAACACCCCTCAAGGTCGAGAATTACGCCTAGAGCAGCAGTATTTCTTTGTGTCTGCCTCCATGCAGGACATGATCCGTAAGCACCTGAAGGTACATCCCAACTTAAACAATTTCCACGAAAGTTTTGCGATCCAACTCAACGATACTCACCCGACCGTAGCCATTCCCGAGTTAATGCGTTTGCTGGTGGATGAACAGGGCATGGACTGGGATTATGCCTGGGAAATCACTCAAAAAACCTTTGCCTATACCAACCACACTTTAATGCCCGAAGCGTTGGAGCGGTGGCCCATTTCCCTCTTTGGTCATGCCCTACCCCGTCTCCTGGAAATTATCTACGAAATTAACCATCGTTTCCTCGAATCTGTGCATAGTTGGTACCCTGGCGATAGCGATCGGCTCCGCCGCTTATCCATTATCGAAGAATCCCCAGAAAAATCGATTCGCATGGCCTATTTAGCCTGTATTGGCAGTCATGCCATTAATGGAGTGGCGGCCTTACACACCGAGTTATTGAAGCAGGATACCCTGCGGGATTTCTATGATATTTTCCCCGATAAATTCTTCAATAAAACCAATGGTGTGACCCCCCGTCGCTGGATTTTACTGAGTAACCCCCGTCTTTCTAAACTCTATACCGAGAAAATTGGCCGAGGCTGGCTGACCAACCTCAATGAACTGCGTCAATTGAAGTCCTACACCGAGGATTCAGCCTTCTGTCAACAGTGGCAAAGCATTAAGCTAGCCAACAAGCAAAACTTAGCCCGTGAAGTTCGTCGCCTCACGGGAATTGAGGTGGATCCGTCCTCCTTATTTGACATTCAAGTCAAGCGGATTCATGAGTATAAGCGCCAGCATTTAGCGGTGTTGAATATTATCACCCTGTACAACTGGATTAAGAAAAATCCAACCCTCAACATTCAACCTCGCACCTTCATTTTTGCAGGCAAAGCGGCTCCCGGCTATTTCATGGCTAAGTTGATTATTAAACTGATCAATGCCGTGGGCGCGATCGTCAATACGGATCCCGATGTGCGGGGTCGTCTGAAAGTGGTGTTCTTGCCAAACTTTAGCGTGTCCCTCGCGCAACATATTTATCCCGCAGCGGATCTTTCCGAGCAAATTTCCACCGCCGGAAAAGAAGCTTCAGGAACGGGGAATATGAAATTCTCCATGAATGGAGCCTTAACGATCGGAACCTTAGATGGGGCAAATATTGAAATTCGGGAAGAAGTTTCCCCTGAGAATTTCTTCCTCTTTGGGCTAAAAGCGAATGAAGTGGCCGCCCTCAAAGCGAAAGGGTACAATCCTCGGGAATATTACAACAGCAATGGGGAACTCAAGGAAGTGCTAGATGGCATTGCCTCTGGTCTCTTTTCCCCTGGTGAACCGGATCTCTTTAAGCCGATCGTCGATCATCTGTTGAACCGAGATGACTATATGTTATTGGCGGATTATCAAGCCTATGTGGATTGCCAAAAAGCTGTCAGCAAGGCTTACCAAGATCAAGCCCAATGGACAAAAATGTCGATCTTAAATGCTTTGCGCATGGCTAAATTCTCCTCCGATCGCACCATCCAGGAATACTGCGAGGAAATCTGGAAAGTGGATCCCGTCAAAGTCACGATCGCTGATTACGATCAATCTACCGCCGGTTTAGAGTGGGGCAAAGCCTGCGATTTGTAGAGGCGGGAGTGCGGCCCACTCCCCTCCAACCCATCCAATTGTTGCGCTTGTAGTGGAAAGCCGATCGCTGGAAAATCCCCCTGATTCAGGGGGATTTTTTGTGATCCTGAAGGGTTTTGTCAATTCACTCAACCAACTGCCCCCCTACGATCAAGGGTGCATCAGCACTGGCATCGATTCAGTCCCGAGTCTGACTAGAACCAAGAAACGCCTCCAAATCAGCGATCGCCGCTTCCATTGCCGCCAACTGTTGTTCCCGATGGTAGCTCCCCACAGCTTTAGGCGCTTGGCCAGGAGAGGCTGCCGATGTCCCAACGGGATCGGTTTCCAGGTTCTCCTGATCCAACGTATCTTCAAGCTGTTGTAAAGAATATTGAAGACTCTCGGAAGCCGCAGTACGATCGATTTCACCCATGATGTTTCCCCTACTGGCTATAGCTACCAACTTAAGGCGGAAGAGTGCGGCGCTGCGCGCCGCACTCTTCCGTTGAATTTTTTCGCTTTCAGTGGAAAGCCCTGGCTATTAACGTGCACTTTGTAGCAAGCTCCCCTAAGTCTGGGACACTTAAGACGGTAGACCCCATTTGGGGCAGAATCGATTTAGAATAAAATGCCGACCGCCGCACTGAGCGGTAGTTAGGGTTCAAGATTAAGGTTGTCGGAAGCGGCAAGATACCGTCTATCCGCCTTAGTTTAATCGATTTTCATCTCGTTTGAAAGCCTAAGCAGGAGCGCTATTATTGTGAGTCAGTCTGTTCATTCATCCTTCGACTACGATTTGATCATTTTAGGTGCAGGAGTCGGGGGGCACGGTGCAGCTCTTCATGCCGTCAGTTGTGGCTTAAAGACAGCGATCGTTGAAGCAGCGGATATGGGGGGAACCTGTGTCAATCGGGGTTGTATTCCTTCCAAGGCACTCTTAGCGGCCTCCGGTCGGGTGCGGGAATTGCAGGATACGGAGCATCTCCAAAGTTTAGGCATTAGCGTCCAGGGCATTGGCTTCGATCGCGCTCAGATTTCTGCCCATGCCAATACCTTAGTCAGCAAAATTCGCGGCGATTTAACCAATAGTCTCACTCGCTTAAAAGTCGAAACCATCAAAGGTTGGGGGCGCGTTGCAGGCTCCCAAAAAGTTTCAGTCCAAACAGAAGAAGGCGAGAAAACCTTTACAGCAGAGAATATTCTGATTTCCACCGGCTCAATTCCCTGGGTTCCCCCCGGCATTGAAGTGGATGGCAAAACCGTCTATACCAGTGATGATGCCGTGCGTTTGGATTGGTTACCCCAGTGGGTGGCCATTATTGGCAGTGGTTATATTGGCTTAGAATTTTCCGATGTGTACCATGCCCTGGGCTGTGAAATTACCATGATTGAAGCCCTGCCCCAACTGATGCCCACCTTTGACCCCGATATTGCCAAATTAGCCCAGCGTAAACTGATTGAGGGACGAGATATTGAAACCAAAGTGGGCTTAATTGCCCGTAAGGTCATTCCGGGTTCTCCCGTGGTGATTGAGTTGGCGGATCCCAGCACCAAGGAATTAGTGGAAGTGTTAGAAGTGGATGCCTGTTTAGTAGCCACCGGACGCATTCCCGCCACGAAAGATATTGGTTTAGAGACAGTGGGGGTAGAAGCCGATCGTCGCGGCTTTATTACCGTCAACGATCGCTTACAGGTGCTTCAGGATGGCGAACCCGTCCCCCATCTCTGGGCGATCGGGGATGCTACGGGTAAATTAATGCTGGCCCATACCGCCTCTGCCCAGGGGGTTGTGGTCGTAGAAAACATTTGTGGACGCGATCGGCTCATCGACTATCGCAGTATCCCCGCCGCCACCTTTACTCACCCCGAAATTGGTTCCGTCGGGCTAACGGGGCCCCAGGCCAAAGAGTTAGCCGCGAGTGAAGGCTTTGAACTTGCCGAAACCCGCAGTTATTTCAAAGGCAACTCCAAAGCCCTAGCGGAAGGGGAAACCGACGGCATCGCCAAAGTCATTTACCGCAAAGACACGGGGGAAGTTTTGGGAGCGCACATTTTTGGCCTTCATGCAGCGGATCTCATCCAAGAAGTCGCCAACGCCATTGCCCAACGCCAAACGATCGCCACCCTCGCTTTCCAGGTTCACACCCATCCCACCCTAACGGAAGTCGTGGACGAAGCTTATAAGAAAGCCCTGCCGACGGTGATGGCTTTATAAGTTTTGAGTTTTGAATTATGAGTTTTGAGTAGGTTCCCGTACCCTTTGGGACTCCAATCATGCGGTTCCTGGGGGAGAGCTTTTTTTTGATGCCAATTCCTGCTCTATGGCGATCGTTGAGAGGATGGGTAAGAAGCTGCAAAATGAAGCCTGAGATGTGCCAGTTGCGAACCCTGCGCCAAAGTACCCCAAACCACGCAAACTCGTCGGAGACCTCGCAGCCTCTCCAGGAAAGGGTTTCAGCCATTTTTCAATTATGTTTGTTTGTACGTTGTATGCACATTTACGGGAGGGTTCGCAAATGCCCCTTGAAATCCGCTCTAGGGTGGGGTTTAATAGGGGTGCCCTCCCCACTCGCTGGGGAAACCAATTAAATGGACACTGTCACCTACAAGCTTACAGGTAAAGTAAGGTTAGAACTCCCCACTCGCTGGGGAAACCAATTAAATGGAAACATAATAGGTAGTAACCTACAAAGGAGTTTGCTATGACTCCCCACTCGCTGGGGAAACCAATTAAATGGAAACAGTGCTCTCGTAGCATTCGACTGCTTGCTTTTCACAGGCATCTCCCCACTCGCTGGGGAAACCAATTAAATGGAAA
>JBEAPM010000150.1:0-8049 GCA_041164445.1 Cyanobacteriota bacterium | reverse complement strand
AAACAGTGGAACACCTGAAGACAGGGACGCGGCCCCCCTTTCCCTATTCCGATGCACGGCTGCGTCCCTATCTGCAACACTCTTTCTGGTTCTTGCCCAATGTGGCCGCCTGTCACGCCATGAAAAATCTGCTAACGGAAAAGCACAATACCTTTTGGCGCTCCTACAGAGTGTTAGTTGCAGCGGGCCCTTCCGCAGGAATTGGACTGGAGGCTTTACCCCCAGTACGGAAAGCGATCGGTAGTGGCTTTGAGACGCAGACCATCACCCTATCCTGTGGCAAGTTGACAACCGGTGTAACGGTTCCCCAATGGTCGTCTATCCTGATGCTAAAGAACCTCAAGTCCCCGGAAACCTATTTTCAGGCAGCATTCCGGGTGCAGTCTCCCTGGTCAATCAAAAACCCCAATGGTGATAATCCGAATGAGGAAGAAATCTTAAAACCGGTTTGCTTTGTCTTTGACTTTGCCCCCACCCGTGCCCTACGTCAGTTATCTGAATACGGTATTGGACTGTCGCCCAACGAACCAAACCCAGAGAATGCCGTTAGAGATCTCGTATCTTTTCTACCGGTGCTGGCTTACGATGGCGCAAACATGACCCAGATCGACGCGGGGGGCATCCTGGATATTGCCATGGCGGGAACTTCTGCCACGTTACTGGCCCGCAAGTGGGAAAGTCCGCTACTGGTGAATGTCGATAATGAAACCCTCCGCCGTGTTCTCAATGATCCTGAAGCAATGGCAGCAGTGGAGCGCATTGAGGGCTGGCGATCGCTGGGGGACAACATTATTGAAGCGATCGTCAACAAGAATGAGAAGATCAAAGAACTTAAGAAAAAGGGCAAAGAACAGGGCTTAACCCCGAAGGAGAAAAAAGAACTCACGGAAGAGGAAAAAGAATACAAATCGAAGCGTAAGCTCGTCCAAGAGAAACTGATCAAGTTTGCCACCCGCATCCCGGCATTTATGTACTTAACGGACTTCCGAGAAAACACCTTGCAGGATGTGATCACCAAACTAGAGCCAGACCTTTTTCTTGCGGTCACTGGACTGACGGTAAAAGATTTTCATCTGTTGGTACAACTTAAAGTATTCAACACCGAGCAAATGAACCAGGCGGTTTTCGCTTTCCGGCGCTACGAAGACGCATCACTGCGCTACACCGGCATTGAGAGTCACGAAGGACTTACCCACTACGGGCTGTACGACACTGTTATCGCTAAGGTCTAGCTGCTCACTCCCTCAGATTAACCATGAACTACGTCAAATCTAAACAACGGGTCGCCGATCACGGAGAAGTTTTCACACCCGCCTGGATGGTGGAGGCGATGCTCGATCTGGTCAAGGAAGAAACCGATCGCATTGACTCCCGCTTTTTAGAACCAGCCTGTGGCAGCGGTAATTTTCTGGTGCAAATCCTGCGGCGTAAACTGGCTGCCGTAGAGCTTAAGTACCATCAATCCGACTTCGAGCGACGGCACTATGCCCTACTGGCCCTGATGTCTATCTACGGTATTGAGTTACTGGTGGACAATATTGCCGAGTGTCGTGCCAATATGCTGGAAATCCTGGCAGAATACCTGCACCTAGACCCATCTAATGACTTGTACCGTGCCGCATCCTACGTGCTGTCCCAAAACCTGGTACATGGTGACGCGCTAACTATGCGAACTCAAGACGATCGCCCGATCACCTTTGCCGAATGGGGCTACCTGGGCAAGGGGAAATTCCAGCGGCGGGATTTTCGCCTCGACACCTTAAGCCTCTCCTCCACCTTTAGCGAAGAAGGATCACTCTTTGCTCAACTGGGCAAACACGAACTCTTTACACCTGCTAAAACTTACCCACCCATGACTCTGAAAGATCTAGCTGTTAGCGATTGCGCCCCAAATTGCTCGTAAATCCCAATCCGATCGCTGATCTTGTGGGTTGAATTGATGCAATGTAACCCACCCTTGAATAGTCATAATAAATGCGATCGTTACGCTAATACACGCTAAGATGCGATCGTTCTGGATTCTGATACGAAGAGCGATCGTCCTTGTTTGTTAGGGTGAAAGCGATCGAGTCTGAAGTTTGGTAACTTGGAAGAGAGCGATCGTTCTTAGGATGGGAGAGTTCGTTAACTACACCGTGCCTTCAATGGAAATCTTTCTGGATTTTCTATAGATTTTAACGCAAGGTCAACATCTAAATCTGGCCAATATAAATGTCCCGGTGAAGGCTCTTCTAGGTTAAAAATTTGGTGGATTAAAGCATCTTGAAACCAAGGAAAATCTTCGTAAGACATAAAATATTCTTTATCTTCTGAAATAAGCCAAATCCCATGCTTAGAGATATTACTAATCTCGGTTTTGGAAGTAGGTATTCCAAGCATTTTTGAAGTCATCATAATTATCCTCAATTAATTTCTCTATTTCTTTAAGTTGAACCCTTGAGAGTTTATGGTTACGTGCAAGCTCGATCTGGGGTAAAAGCCAGAATTTCGCTTCACCATCTGAACATGAAACGTGTATGTGAATCCTTGTTTCTTCTCTAGAGAAAAAGAAAAAACGATAAGACCCTACTTTCAGAACTGTTGGCACGACTTATTTCCTAAAATCCTTATCTATTATACTATACAGTCTTTCTCTCAAGCGCGATCCAAACTCAAATTTGGATGCAGCCGGTCGGGAATTGCCGCTAAAACTCAAGAAAATGGTAGAAGCCTGGATTGCTGCCCACGAGGATGAATTATTGGAACAGTGGGAAAATGCCCAACAAAATAAACAAGTGTCGATCGTAGGGTAATGATTATGTATTGGGAAAAATGGAAAACGATCGCCAAGGATCCCCATCGTTGGCAAAATCACCAAGAGCGAGGTCTACTCAAAGCTGAATATCTTGGTAACTATCAGTTAAGACTGTGGTTTGAAGAAGATTTAGATGTGTCTATTTATGACCTTGATTTTTATCCACTACTCATTGAAGAAGATCCAGGAGAAGTTTTACGATCGCTTCGAGATATAGCATATTTTAAGACTACCCAGGGACACTATACTCTCAACTGGTTTGATCCTTGTTGCATTGAACAACAGCCGGAAATAACTATTGATCTTGCCCCGGAATGTGTTCGTTATTTTTGTCAAACCTCTGGTATTCCTCGGAAACTTCCCCTTCAGCCATCTGAATTAAAGCTTACAGGAGTTACCATGATCAGTACCATTTCGATCGAAGTTCCAGAAGAAGTTCTTATTAGCCTGAAAGAGAGTGCTGAGACCCTTGCCCAAGAATTGCAGATTTTAGCTGCTGTTAAACTGTTTGAGCTTGGAAAACTGTCCTCAGGGCGAGCCGCTCAATTAGCAGGTATGTCACGAGTTCAGTTCCTAATGAGTTTGGGTCAATATCAAGTGTGTCCTTTTTCTCTGACCGCCGAAGATCTTCAGAATGATATTAACAATGCCTAAGCCAAGCCCGATCGTTCTGGATTCTGATACGAAGAGCGATCGTCCTGACCAACTTTCATCCTCAACCGTTATGGAGAGATTGGGAAACGATCGCTATCTTGCTGTAAGATTAGAGGTATAACCGATGGCTCCAAAAATGAAAACGATCGAATTCCTTGAAACCCTAGTCATAATCAGTTATTCTAGTCAATGTCTAGTATAATAAGATACTCATATATTTTATGACTAAAGTAAAGACTATTTCAATTTCTGGATATAAATCACTTTTTAAGGACAAAGAAATATCTTTATGTCCTTTAACAATTCTTGCGGGAAGTAATAGTGGGGGTAAGTCTAGTTTCATGCAGCCACTACTATTGATCAAGCAAACATTAGAAGCTTCTTTTGACCCTGGAGCACTATTAATTAATGGAGAACATGTTAAATTCGATAAATTAAGTCAAATTTTTTCAGATTTTCCGCATGGTAAGAAATCAAACTCCTTTTCTATTTGTATTACAGGAGATAAAAATGATAAAGTAGAAATCGTATATACAAAAGGCAAAAACGATAGTATAGAAATAGATAAAGTAGTACTGAATGATGAAAACTTTAAAAATGTAGAGTTAAAAGAAGGATTAGCGACTCAGAATATTATCCAGAATATTATTGAATCTTTACCAAACAAGATGGATGATGTCAAAAAAATCCTTGGTGATGATGTGCAATGGAAGATTAAGAGACACAAATGTTTCTTATCGATAGAAGCAGAGGTTTTAGCAAAACATAGTTTTGGCTTTGGGTTCTCTCCGTGTGGATCCGTAGAGGCTTTATGTGAAAATATCTTACATTTGCCAGGGCTAAGAGGAAATCCTGAACGTACCTATAAGCGTACATCTGTTGGCTCTCATTTTCCCGGACTTTTTCAAGAATATACTGCAAGTATTATTGACAAATGGAAAACAAGCAAACTTGGCAAGGATAAAATTCGCAAACTAGGAGAGTATCTTGCTGATTTGGGGCTTACCTCAAGAGTTGATACTAGAAAGACCATGCAGCTCACATTGAAATCCTAGTTTCCAAGCTACCGAATTCATCTATTGTAAAAAAAAATCTAATCAGTATTGTTGATGTTGGCTTTGGCGTATCACAGACCTTACCTATACTAACTTCATTGCTGATGGCAAAGAAAGATCAAATTGTATATCTAGAACAACCAGAAATTCACCTTCATCCGAGAGCACAATTAAGATTAGCTCAGCCTATTATTGATGCTTCTAATAGAGGGGTCATCGTTATTGTTGAGACACACAGCTCACTTTTGCTAAAAGGGATACAAACAGCCGTTGCTAAAAAGAAAATTGATAATTGTAATGTATCTTTAAATTGGTTCTTACGAAATCCTGAAACAGGTGAGACTGATATTTCAAGCGTTGTTCTTGACGAGAATGGTGCGTTTGGTGATTTCCCAGAAGACTTTGATGATATATCGCTACAGGCAGAACAAGAATATTTAGATGCTGTAGAGGAAAGATATGAAAAAGCGTGATAAGTGGGTTATCGATGCAGATATAGCACGTTCATCTGGAACAACCGAACACCCTGTATCAAAATCATGTCGAGAATTTTTGGATTTTATACGTGATCAAGGATATTTTGTTGTCATGAACGCAGCACTAAGTAGTGAATGGAATCAACACCATTCTATTTATGCTAAACGATGGCTTGCCTCCATGTATGCTAGAAAACAAGTTATTAGACATGAGGATGGAGGCTTTAATTTTGAGCAAAAGATAATTTCATCTAGTTTGAGTGATGTTCAGAAGGATGCTGCTCTTAAAGATATGCATTTGCTTAATGCTTCAAGAAATCATGGAAAAACAATTGCATCGGGAGATAATACAGCACGAGAAATTTATGTGGTGTTAGCTATTTCATACAGGGAAATAGCAGATTTTTTCTGGGTCAACCCTAAAAACGAATCACAAATGCTTATTGAGTATATAAGCAATTCAAAATCATCTAAAGCTGAATGGTATCTTTCCAAAGGTTATCACGATCGCTAATGAAAGTTTTTAAACTTACAGAAAATGACGTATCAAGATAAAAGCGATCGTTCTGGATTCTGATCCTAAGAGCGATCGTGAAGTGAAGGGCTGAACACATTTCACTTACTCCGAATACCCCACGATCGTTTTAACCAGACAGTCCATCATAATATCCTGATCCATGGGAGCGATCGCTTCACCGTGTAGGATCTTTTGGGTCATGACATAGCTCATCAAGGTTCCCATAAAAATACGGGCGGTGGCTTCTGGATGCGGGGAGTTTAACTCGGGATGGGCAGCAATATACTCACTCAGAAAAGTCCACACTTTTTGAGGTAAGACCTGGATAAACCGTTGCGCGAGGTGGGGAAACCGTTCCGATTCACCAATCAGCAAGCGCAGAAAGCCAATATATTCTGCGTCGATCGCTATGCGGGTGAGAACCTTCTCGGCTAACCTGCGCAGAGCGATCGAGGGGGTTTCCTGGAAATCAAAGTCTCCAAAAACAATTTGAAACCGTTCTGCGGTCACCTGTTCAATTAATGCTGTGAATAAGCCCTCTTTATCTTGGAAATGTTTATAAATGGTGATTTTAGAAACTCCGGCAGTGGCAGCTACCCGATCCATGCTGGTGCCTTCATAGCCTTCCTCTAGAAAAATTTGCAATGCTCCCTGCAGAATTTGAGCGCGTTTCAGGTGAGGGGATACGGGCAGAGTCTCCATAGGTACAATCTCCGGAGTAGGTCAAGGCAGTCCAAGCAGTGAATTTAAGCTGAGTAACCCCCTGAGGAAGCACGGGATCTCCGACTGGAACGGGGAGGAGCTATGGACATTTGAGATACTTCACTATACTATACCGTGTAGTATATTTGCGAGGGGTGGTTTGTTATGACCAACTCAGAAACCCCATCTAGTGCCGAAGCGCCTCAAGTAGAAAAAAAATCCCCGTTGAAGTTCCTGGTGCCCCTGGTGTTGCTCCTGGTAGCGGTTGGGGTGGGTAGCCGCTATTGGCGCACGGGTTCAGCCTCGGCGGCCATTGAACTGAGTGGCCGTATTGAAGGCTATGAAACGGATCTGGGGGCAAAGGTTGGGGGACGGATTCGGGAAGTGACGGTTCGGGAAGGCGATCGGCTCACGGTAGGGCAGGTGATTGCCCGGTTAGAAGACCAGGAGTTGCAGGCGCAACGAGATGCTGCCCAAGCAAGGGTTGGGGCGGCTCAGCAACAGGTGAGTCAAGCCCAGTTACAAATTGCTGTGATTGATAGTCAAATTCAGGAAGCGGAGTTAGGGCTGCAGCAATCCCAAGGGGAGACAACGGGCCGAGTGAATCAGTCAACGGCATCACTGGCAGCGGCGAAGGCGCAGTTGGCGGAAGCGCGGGCCAGGGTCAAGGAAACGGAGGCCTCGTTGGCCCTGGCCAGAAGCGATCGGGAGCGGTTTCAACGCCTCCTGCAAGAGGGGGCTCTGCCCCAGCAACAGTTTGATCAGGCTCAAACCCAGGTGGAAACCCTGCAGGAAACCTTAATTGCTCGACAAGCTGCGGTGGCGGCAGCCCAGGAACAAGTGAGTGCCGCCCAGGGGGTGCTCACCCAAGCCCAGGCAACGGAATTCAATCCCCAAATTCGCTCGACTCAGTTAAATCGCTTGCAAACTCAGCGATCCCAAGCTCAAGCCAATCTCGCGGCGGCCCAGGCTAATTTGAGCGCGACCCAGGCCAGCCTGGCGGAAGTCACCGCCCGCTTGGAGGATTTAGACATTACCAGCCCGATCGCTGGAGTGGTGTTAGCCCGAACGGCTGAACCGGGGGAAGTGATCTCCACGGGCACCACCATACTGACGATCGTTGATTTGGATCAGGTGTACTTACGGGGTTATGTGCCCGAAGGTGACATTGGTCTAGTGCGAGTGGGTCAATCCGCCCAGGTCTATCTAGATTCCCAGCCCGATCGTCCTTTAGAGGCGAGGGTTGCAGCGATCGATACGGAGGCTTCCTTTACGCCGGAAAATATTTACTTTAAAGAGGATCGGGTTACCCAGGTCTTTGGGCTCAAGCTGGAGATTACCAATCCGGGGGGCTTTGCCAAGCCCGGAATGCCCGCCGATGGGAAAATTTTACGGACGGAGACGGTGGAGTAATGCCAACAGTTCTGGGCGATAACCAACTACCCCGTGAGGAGTCCTGGGCAGTTGACAGTGAACGTCAGAGCCAGGGAGAAGCCCTGCCTGCCATTACCGTTCGCCACCTGCGCAAACAGTACAATCGGGTTGAAGCGCTCAAGGGCATTAGTTTTCAGGTGCAGCCAGGGGAAATTTTCGGACTGATTGGCCCCGATGGGGCGGGGAAAACCACCACTTTTGCCATTTTAGCGGGAGTACTGGAAGCCACAGCGGGGGAGGTTGCGGTGCTGGGCACTCAACCCCGCAACGCGCGGCTCAATTTGGGCTATGTCACTCAAAAGTTCTCCCTCTACCCCGATCTGAGTATTGCCGAGAATATGCGCTACAGTGCGGGACTGCGGCGGGTTTCGGAAAAGTCCTTTAGCGATCGTGCCCGGACTTTACTGCAACGGGTAG
>JBEAPM010000149.1:0-11249 GCA_041164445.1 Cyanobacteriota bacterium | reverse complement strand
GGCATTTGTTCGTAGAGCCGAACTAAGGCAGGAGCCATTTTCATCGTAACGGTTCCAGCGGTAATCAGGAGATCCGCTTGACGAGGGCTGGATCGCGGCACTAAGCCAAAGCGATCGAAGTCAAAGCGTGATCCAATGAGGGCTGCAAATTCAATAAAGCAACAGGCTGTCCCGTAGAGCAGAGGCCACAAGCTGGATAGGCGCGACCAGTTATATAAGTCATCTAACGTGGTGAGAATGACATTTTCGGATAGGTCTTGGGTGACAGAAGGGCGCTCCACCGGATTGGTTAAGCACCCTTTCCACTGTTCGAGATCCAGCGGTTTATGGGAAGGGGTTACGACCATTCTAAAGCTCCTTTACGCCATGCGTAAGCTAAACCGACAACCAAGATAGCAATAAAGATCAAGGCTTCTACAAAGGCTAACAGACCGAGTTGATTAAAGGCTACTGCCCAGGGATAGAGGAAGACTGTCTCCACATCAAAAATGACGAAGACTAAGGCAAACATATAGTATCGAATATTAAATTGAATCCAAGCGCCACCTACGGGTTCCATGCCAGACTCATAGGTGGTGCGACGCTCCGCTCCTCTGCGCCCTGGTCGCACTAAGCGAGAGGCCGTTAAGGCTAAGATGGGCACTAGGCTCGTCACTAAGAAAAAGCCTAGCAAGTATTCATAACCGGTTAAGACAAACACTGTGTCAATTTCCTGTGCTACATAAGGATGCGGTGAGACCGCTACGATCGTTTTCATTGTGCCATAAAGCCAGACCCTCGTGTAGACTGCTTTTGCCTAGGTATGAAGGATAATCCTGAGCCTATCCATACCATAGGGAACCTCGCAAAATTCAAAACGGGGTTCTTCTTTCTACGCCCAATTTCCTACGCCCAATTAAAGGGGCGATCAACGAGGCTTCAAGGTTTTACCTGAAAGTAAGATCGTGATCGATCAACGCCCTATTCTCTCCTAAAATCTTTGGGTAACTGATGGCCCAATCAATTTTTGGCAGGATGACAGGTTAGCAACTTAAGGCGGAAGAGTGCGGCGCTCCGCGCCGCACTCTTCCGTTAAATTTTTTCACTTTCAGTGGAAAGCCGGATGACAATAGGATACTGTTGCTGAAATGCTAAGCGCTTTCTTCTAGGGCTTTGACGATCGTTTCAAATTGAAAGTTATCAACTAAGTCATGCAAGATTTCTAGAATGGGTTGGAGGTCTGTGGGAGCGGTGGTAAAGCGATCGTTGAGCCATTCCAAGACTCTAAATTGATTGCATTGGCGTAACCAGTCATACACCTGGCGGGGGACATCGATTTGCTGTAATAAATGGGCTAAGGTATAGTTTCTCTCTGGCAATCCCTCGCACAAGCCCACGCTGATTAGCAGTTCAGGGATTTGTAGCTCAACGCCCTGTCCGGTTTTTTGCAATTGAAAGGGCACGGCATGAATGGGAATTTTGACGTGGAAGGAACTCCCTTGATGCAGGACGCTCTCCACAGCGATCGTTCCTGATAAGACTTCAACTAACTGGGCCGTAATCGCTAAGCCTAAGCCCGTTCCCTCCATCACGGTGCGCCCACTCCCCGTCTGTTGAAAAGGACGAAATAAGAGGTCTAACTCATTTTCCTCAATGCCCATGCCCGTATCGCTGACGGTAAAGACCAGTCGATAGGACTCAGCCGATTCCTCTACGGTCACCTGGAAGCTAACCTGACCCGCCGTAGTAAACTTAACGGCATTGCCTAGTAAATTGGTTAAAATCTGGCGAATTTTCTGTTCATCACTGATGATATATCGAGGGACATCTGGCTGAATTTCCAGCAAAAATTTAAGATTTTTAGAGTCAATCTTATGCTGAAACATGATGACTAAATTTTCTAGCAAATAATGTAAATCACACTCAGTTTCTTGAAGCTTCATATATCCAGCTTCTAATTTAGACAGATCCAAAGTATCATTAATTAAATCCAGAAGACACTGACCACTGCGTTGAATATGTTTAATAATATTCAGATTATTTTCCTGCCATTCACCTTGAGTTAAGAGTAGATTACTAAATCCTAAAATTGAGTTTAATGGTGTTCGTAATTCGTGACTCATATTAGCGATGAACTCCCCTTTGACGTTATTTGCGCGTTCTGCAGACTCCTTTGCAACTTGCAGGTCTAAGGATTGTTGCTGTAGTTGACGTAGTAGATAGGACTGATGAAGTGCAACCCCTAACTGACTTCCAATATGGGATACCATTTGAATATCTGTATGCTCCCAGGTTCGAGGACGATCGTTTTGATAACATCCCAGTAATCCCCACAACTGATTGCCTAAGAAGATGGGGACAATTAAATAAGAACGGGCTTGTAATTTTTCCAAAAGATTGAGATAGCAGGGCGAAAAATCACAATTGTAAATATCTTGAACACACACATAACGTAACCCCCGTTTCCAAGGATAATCTTTTTGAGTTTGCAAGTAGGTATCCTGAATAATTTCTGCATCTTCGTTCCAGGTTTGAACTAAGCACTCTTCTGCATTAATCCATTCCCGATTCCAGAGGGATTCTTTGTCATTTGATTCCACGTTCATACAGGTAAGGTTACCACAGGGTATATATCCTTGCTTAACAGCTTCAGAGACTATCTTCCCACTCCAATCTGGATTAAATTGATACAATAAAACCCGATCGCAACCCATGAGTCCATATACACCCTCGGTTGTCGTTGAAAAAACGTAATCTAGATCTAAGCTTTGGCGTAGTTGATCGATTACGGCAATGCTTTTTTCCTGTTGACTCAAGGTGACTTTTAATTGCTGAGACAAATGAACTCTATTTTGAACTTCTACCTGTAGATTTCGATTATTGTTAATTAAATTTTGCTGTAAAAAATAAATCTTGATTTGCGTATCAATGCGAGATTTTAGCTCCCTTAAGCCAACAGGTTTAACAATATAATCTGCTGCGCCTACATCAAAAGCTCTAACCTTATCTTCCGGTTGGGAAAATCCACTCAGAAAAATGATTGGAACTAATGCATTTGTTCTTTTCTTAAATTGCTGACAAACCTTAAAGCCATTTTGAGCCGGAAGATCGATGTCCAACAGAATCAGATCAGGACTCTGCTGGGGAATGAGATTTAAGGCATCCTCACCTTTAGCAAAGACCCTTATACTGTAGCCTTGCTCCCGGAGGGCTAAATAGAGGGGAGAGGTATTATCGACTTCATCATCGATAATCCAAATTTGGGGATGTAACGGCAGGTTTACTAAATCTGGGAGAGAATTAGAGCCCACCCAGTTAGGGGGAAGCTTCTGGAGGGCGGTGGATACTAGGCGACGATCGCGGCTCATACTCGGTTGCTCGCACAGCAAAAGTGGAAAGAGAACAGGAAAATTTTCCTTAGCAGCGCACGTTCCGTCAGGTGTTCTCTAGCTCAACTTCGTATAATGAAGCAGACCTATACCCTTGAATTTCATCACCCTGTTGAACTATGACGATGGAAAACCGTCAACCCTGGGATGCGAAGCGGTTATTGCAAACCCTGAGCTATTTTCGGGTGATTCCCTTTATCGGTACGTTACCTTGGATTGCTCCTGCAGCTTCTATGACAAACTCCTTTAATTCTAATGCAGTTTCGCCCATCTTCTTCGATTTTCGTGATCCCCGGCTTGATCTCCGCGAAACTTGGGGGGCCATTGATGATGTTGTCATGGGGGGCGTGAGCGAAAGTCAGCTCACCCTAGGCAATGGAGGCGCACTGTTCTCGGGAGTGGTTTCCACGGCTAATTCGGGGGGCTTTGCCTCGGTGCGCACCCGCAATTTTGCGCCGCCCCTAGACTTATCGGCCTTTAGCGGGATCGATGTCAGGCTGAAGGGGGATGGCCAACGCTATAAATTCCTCCTGCGTACCACCCAGAGCTGGGATGGTTTAGCCTATTCCTATTCCTTTGATACTCCTGCCTACGAGTGGACGACGGTGCGGATTCCTTTTGCGGATCTGCGTCCGGTCTTCCGAGCGAAAACGGTGCCAGATGCCGCTCCTTTTAAGGCATCCCAGGTGATCTCCTTTCAGTTGATGTTGAGTAAGTTTGAATACGATGGCCTGCTAAACCCCAGCTTTCGGACGGGATTGTTCCAGTTACAACTGGAGACGATCGCGGGCTTTCGGTAATGAAGCACCCTCTTACAACATCTGTCCACAAATCTTAAGGTTTCTAGGCAAATTTTTGTGAAACTTTAAACTAAAAGTAAAGTTATGTAAGGTATATGAGAAAACGGCTGATTTGCTAAGCCAGTCTAGGTTAAGTCTGCAGGTTGCAGCCTCGTCTAGATTGGCCATGAGCAATGACCCATGACGCTTTGGCTAGCTCCTGTGGACAACTCCTATGAGACCCTCGATATCAAAAAACCAATACTGCAGTTGCTGCTGTTGTTGGTTACCCTGGGAGTGATCTTTGCCTGTGTATATTTTGGCTTCCAGTATGTGCAGATGCGCGACCCGTATATTCAACTGGTCATGGCGGAAAAGGGTAACTTTACCCAGGGTGCGGCTATTTTTCAGATTAACTGTGCAGGGTGCCACGGCATTCAGGGAGATGGATTGGTGGGCCCTAGTTTGCACGGCATCAGCGATCGTAAGTCCACTCTGACTTTGATTCGTCAGGTTATTAGCGGCAAAACGCCACCAATGCCTCAGTTTCAACCCAATCCTCAGGAAATGGCTGATCTCCTCTCCTATCTGGATGAGTTATAGATCGTTTAAAAGCTTTAGTTAAGTTGTGCTCGGAAGCGGTGGATACTAATCCCCAGGAAAAAAACGGCAAAAGTCAGGAGTGTCAAGACCTCCGGGAACAGGATCTCTAACCCCACCCCTTTTAAGATAAGGCTCCGAGCGATCGTGACGTAGTGGCGCAGGGGGTCAAAAAAGGACAGTACCCGGAAAAAAGCAGGCATACTCTCTATGGGGGCGATCGCGCCGGACAACTGAATTAAGGGCACATTAAAAAAGAAGGACGTGAGCACGACCTGTTGCTGGGTGTTGGCCAGGGTCGCCAGTAAAATCCCAATGCCAATGGCCACAAAAACGTAAATGCCGGATAAGCCCAGAAAGAGAAAATAATTGCCCCGAAAAGGCAGCCCAAAGACCAGACGGCCGATCCCGGAGGCCAGTAAAACGTCCCCCATGAGCAGCACAAAAATGGGGGTAATCTTGGCCAGCAGGATCTGCCAGCCCTGGGCGGGGGTCATCAGCAGTTGTTCCAAGGTGCCCACATCTTTTTCTCGAATCACGGTTGTGGAGGAAACCAACGACCCTGTAAGGGTTAACACCACTCCCATAACCCCAGGCACAAAAAACCAGCTACTCAATAAACCGGGGTTATAGAGAAATCGCGTCGCAATCTCCACGGGCAGATCAGGGGCTTGTTGCAAGGTCTGACCATAGCGGTTGATGATCTGTTGGATGTAGCCACTCGCAATCCCAGCGGTATTGGCATCTACCCCATCAATGAACACTTGGATATCTACGCTTTGATCCGTTGCCAGTTTATCCACAAAATCCGGTGGAATGACCAGTCCTGTAGAAATATTGCCCTGGCGAACTTCTTGCTCTAGGGTTGCAACCTTGGGGTAGAAAGCGGGGGATTGGAAGATGTCATTAGCCGCGATCGTGGCCACAAATTCCCGACTGTCCCGACTGTGGCTATAGTCTACGACTCCTAAGCTCAGATGCGTGACTTCTGGGTTCAGGGCAATACCAAAGATCAGCAGTTGTACGGTAGGGGGAAAGAGCAGTAAAAAGATAATTTGCCGATTTCGGAGCAGTTGCTGGACTTCTTTCAGGATTAAGGCCAAAAGGCGAGAATTTTGCACGGTGCGTAGGAGGTTCATAGCGCATTCGCTGATGAGGAAACTACAGATTAGACGGCTTGGTTGCAACCCAATATTTACTGAGATAATGCGTTTTAACTTGCACCGCTGTAAACCCAGCATTGTGAAGACGATCGTCTAAATCATCCCTGAGATAATGTTGATAGTAGGGTTCATGAAAGGTCTGATGAAACCACTTTAGGAGAGGGGCGATCGTCGGAATATCCTCAGTCTGAATGGAATCACAAAGGATTAAAGTACCCCCTGGCTTGAGGACACGAAAACATTCGTTGAGCACCTGTTGTCGGGCTACATGGGGCAACTCATGAAAGAGGAAAACACTGGTAATGGCATGGAAATAGTTATCCACATAGGGGAGAGATTCTCCATTCGCCTGCAGCAGTTGAGGCAGTTCTCCCGGTAGGGTCGAGAGGAGTTGGTTGGCTTTGCGAAGATAATAGGGAGAGAGATCAACCCCATACAAAGCCGCAGTGGGGCAGGTGTAGCGCATAAACTTAAGGGTTCGCCCCGTACCACAGGCCAGATCCAGAATCCGAAAGGGTTTAGCCGTTGCTTCTGCTGCGACAAAGACTTGTTTGAGAGGGGCTAGCACTCTGCGTCGCATGGCATCAGCCGCTCCATTAAAGAGCAGATCAACCTGCAAATCATATAAGTCAGCAGAACGATCGCTTAAATAGCCATCGGTTTGATAATGAAAATTTTGTAGATAATACCGAGGATAAAGGGAGGGATCAATATCTTCCGAAAAGACCTGATATTCCTGGCGATGGCGGCGCTGCCAGGTCAAGGGTAAATCGAACCAGACTTGAGGATAGGTGAGGAAGAATTGTTGCCAATCTTCCTGAAAGAGCAACGCGAGGGGATAAATCCCTGTATTTCCATCTTCCCAGTCCACTTTGAGGAGCTTGGCTAATTCCTGTTGAATCAAACTGATGACTTCCGGTGAAATGGCCGGAGTAGCCGTCTTTGGGGGATCGATCGATACTGTAGATAACCGATAACTCAGACTTTTATGGGTCAGACTAAAGGCATTTTTGGTTTGTTGCCAGCCTTGATAAGCAAGTTCAGCAAAGGGATTAAACATCTATACTCTAGAGAAATGAAAACGTTAGATCGCCCACATTAGTTTAACCTTTTTTATGGATGATCTCTGGATGACCCTCAAGGGAATCGTCATCGGTTTAGCGATCGCTGCCCCGGTGGGGCCCATTGGCATATTGTGTATGCGTCAAACCTTGACCTATGGCTGGCAAGTCGGCATGGCGACGGGATTAGGGGCCGCTAGTGCCGATGCTGTTTATGGTTGTATCGCGGCCCTAGGCTTAATGGCTATTGCTCAGGCCTTAGTGGCACACCAAATCGGCATTCGCCTGATCGGCGGACTTTTTTTAGCTTACCTAGGCGGACAAATTTTTGTTAGTTTGCCTGTCTCTTCCTCACCTGCGGGAGATGGGGCAGATTTGGGCACAGAGGAATCCACACCCACTTCTCCTCCCTCACTTTGGCACAATTATTCCACTACCTTTCTGCTAACGCTGACCAATCCTGCCACTATTCTGATGTTTTTAGGGATTTTTTCGGGACAACCGCAATTGTCTTCCTCCCGGCAGTCTACACTACTGGTACTGGGAGTCTTTGTCGGCTCTGCGCTCTGGTGGCTGACCTTAAGTAGCGTGGTCAATCTCATTCGTCAAAAGCTTTCCAACAAGATCCTGCGCTGGATTAACCAAGGAGCAGGTTTGGTCATTTCCGGGTTTGGGGTAGCGATCGTCCTCCAGGCCTTGCTACAAAATGTCTAGGTATTCTTTTTGCGCCTCTCTTTATGACCATATTATGACCATACTGTCCTCCGCTTCTTCAAGCCTGCACTATCGTCTGACTTGGATTGACCAAGTGGCTCAAGTTCCTCAAGAGCAATGGGATGCCCTCGCTGATCCCCTCCCCACCCCATTTTTTGCCTGGGACTGGCTCCATAACTTGGAATCCTCCGGCAGCGCCACCGCAGACGCGGGGTGGCAACCTTGCCATCTGGTGGTCTGGCGAGAAGAACTAGGGCAAGATCCCCGACTGGTGGCCGCAGCCCCCCTTTACGTCAAAGGCCATAGTTACGGCGAGTTTGTCTTTGATCACCAGTGGGCAGACCTCGCCTATCGCCTAGGGCTAGATTACTATCCCAAACTGTTAGGAATGTCCCCCTTTACCCCCGCTGTGGGGTATCGTTTTTTGATGGATCCCCTAGAGGATGAGCTAACCTTAACCCGAGCAATGTTAAGTGCGATCGATCAGTTTTGCGATCGGAATGGTATCTTGGGTTGTCATTTTCTGTATGTCGATGAAGACTGGAAACCCCTCTTAGAAAAGAATGGCTATCTCACCTGGATGCATCACAACTCTGTGTGGCAAAACCAAGGTTTTCAGACCTTTGAAGATTATCTCAAAATGTTTAATGCCAACCAGCGGCGCAACATTAAACGGGAACGAAAGGCGATGCAAACCGCTGGACTGACCTTAAAAACTTTTAGTGGCGACGAGATTCCGCACCATTTTTTTTCAGATATATACTGGTTCTATAGCGATCACTGCGATAAGTTTGGCTGGTGGGGGAGTAAATATTTAACCAAAAGCTTTTTTGAAAAATTACACCATAATTTCCGCGATCGTCTGCTCTTTGTGGCGGCCTTTGATCAACAACATGACGATCGTCATCCCGTAGGAATGTCCTTTTGTGTCCATAAAGGCGATCGTCTTTACGGTCGTTATTGGGGATCGCGGCGAGATTATGATTGTTTACACTTTAATGCCTGTTACTATTCCCCCATTGAGTGGGCCATTGACCACAACATTCAAATCTTCGATCCGGGGGCTGGCGGATCCCACAAAAAGCGGCGGGGCTTTCCGGCCACTCCCCACTACAGCCTACATCGCCTCTATGACGATCGCTTTCGCCACATCCTGGCTCCCTACCTGGAGAAAGTTAATGGAGTGGAAAGACAGGAAATTGAAGCCATTAATCAAGAATTACCCTTTACCCGCCCGGAAATTACGATTTCGTAACCCCAATGACCGTCTATGCGTATTCTCATGATTTCAACCACGTTCCCCTATCCTCCGACCCTCGGCGGAACAGAGGTACGGACGTATAACTTACTCTGCTACCTGAAGCAACACGGGCATGAGATTGATCTGGTGACCCAACTGGAAGGGCTCAGTACTATTTTGACCGCTAGTCCTGAGCAACCCCTGACCAGCCCATCGGATATCCCAGACCAGGTAATGGCGGATATTGTGGCCCTGAGACAAGTTGCCGATACCGTTGCGGTTTTTCCCTTACCCCCCAGCCCCCCCGATCGTCCTGGTCTACGGGGCAAAATAGATAAAGGACTGCGCTTTCTCCAATCGATTTTCAGTAACATTCCACCCTACATTGTCCAACGACGCTCCCTGGAAATGCAGACCTGGATTAGCGATCGAGTGCGGGCGGGACACTACGATGTGCTGACCTGCGAACATAGCCTCAATACTATGTATATTCAGGCTGATTTTTTTGATTATGCTCGCATTGTGATCAATGTCCATAGCTCGATGTACGGAGCGATGCGAGATGCGTTAGAATCCGGCGCGAGTTCTAATCCCAAACGGGATCAATTCTATTTATCGATCGTTTATCGCTACGAGAAAAAATATTGCAACCAACCCTATCAGTTAGTGGTGACAACCCCAGAAGATCAAGATTTATTAAAAGCCTTTAACGCCCAAGCCCCCATCACGATCGTCACCAATGGCGTAGATTTAGAGCTATTTCCCTATCGTTCCCAGGATCCTGGAGGCTATAAACTCATTTTTGTTGGCGCAATGGATGTGACCCATAACATTGATGCCGCCACCTTTTTTGCCCAGTCCGTTTTCCCCTCGATTCTGGAACGGTATCCCCAAGCTGAGTTTTATATTGTGGGGGGTAAACCAACCCCAGCGGTTCAGGCCCTAGGGGAACATCCCAGGGTGATCGTCACGGGACGGGTTCCCTCCATGGTGGATTATCTTCATCAAGCGACGGTCTGTGTGGTGCCCTTGCGGACAGGCTATGGCATTAAAAATAAAACCCTGGAAGCCATGGCAGCGGGAGTTCCCGTTGTGGGCAGCGATCGAGGTTTAGAGGGACTGAACATTGAAGGATCTAGGGCCTTGCGGGCCAATACAGTGGCAGAATACGTCGCTGCTCTAGAACAACTCTTCGAGCATTCAGACTTGCGATCGACCCTCTCTCGATCGGCCCGCGCCTATGTTGAAACAACCTTTACCTGGGAACGGGCAGGTTTACGCTACGAAGCGGTTTTAAGCGGGAAACCATCCCAACCCTGACTTAAGGGGGAAGAGTGCAGCGCGGATCACTCTTCCATTAAATTTTTTCACTTTCAGTGAAAAGCAATAGAATAGAACTTGGCAGCAAACCCTGCCCCCAGATCTCAGGGCACGTCATCCATTCAGTCCAGCACCCTGAGAGTATTGACATTAGCCGTGCCTATCCAGTTTTACCGCTAGGGGCTGAAACCCAGCAGGGGCTAGACTTGTTATCGATAATTGATGACAGATCCTCGCCTCTCAAAATCAATTCAATTTGTTAACTATACGGATCTTGGATCCCTAGCAAGAAGTCTTAAAGAAAAGACAGCAAAACTTTGGGCCTTCTGGGCCGCTCTACTGGCCCAATTCGCAACCTTAGTCTTTCCCCGATCTTTCTGAGGCACAGGTCTGAGGAATAGAATCATGATGTTTTGCTGTCACATTTATAGTGTTCACGGTATTTACCATGAACTGCTTGTCTCTTAGTCTTTGCTTTCCCATGCTTTGGCCGGTTCGGGAATGACAAGATCAAGAGAGACCGGTATACCTTATCGCAATTTCATCAGACGAGAACTTTCTACTGAGGAGATCCCAGAATGCGCAGACGATCGTTTTTGGTAGGTGCATTGTCTACAGGGACTGTTATTCTAACCCAGCGTCGTAGCCCTGCCGCCGAACTAGAAACCTGGCGCTCCTATAATACAGGACGATTTGAACAGGTTCGAGGTTCTTTATCTAGAAATAATCAACGCTGGATTGATGTAGATTTACGGCGGATGAGAGTAACCGCATTAGTGGGCAATCAAATCCAAGTCTATCAAGGTGAGCAACTTTCTTTCCTGTGTGATGATGGGGATGTATATAATCCTACCATTACTGGACATTTTTCCATTTTTCCCCGGATAGTAGCGCTGAAAGGGTTTCTATGTCTGGAAGGAAGCAACTCCCTAGAGGTTATAAAGAATACAACGACATTGTAACACACTATGTGATTTTTTTTGCACAAGGATACGCACTACACG
>JBEAPM010000148.1:0-7928 GCA_041164445.1 Cyanobacteriota bacterium | reverse complement strand
GGTGAATAGCCCATCGAGTCACTAGATGTTACAGACTTCCGAGTGCTTCCCTAGCTCGGATTTACTCTAAACCTGATTGGTTCAGGTGTTGCGTAAAGGCAAGACATATTTCTAGTGATGGGCAAAGGGACTAAAACGAGTTGGCTGGCTCTCGCCTTATCGGGAACAAAAGCCAGTTCCCTTCGGGGAATGTAAAGCCGTCCTGCGCTATCGCTAAAGGACGGGTTTCTACCCATTTTTCTGATGACTGGCTTTGCCCAAGACTTTGAACTGGCCTTGCGGGCCCGCTATCCCATTCTCTACATTCCTACGGTGGAAGAGGAACGTTTAGAAACAACGATCGCTGAGGTCGCAACAGGATTAGATCATCGATCGCTCTGGATTTGGGATTTTGTCGAGGGATTTCAGGGCAACCTCAACTATGAAGGCCAGGCCAAACGCAACCCTCTCCAAGCCCTAGAGGTGCTGGATAAACTACCGGAATCGGCAGCGGGCATTTTTATTTTCCGAGACTTTCATCGTTTTTTGGAAGATGTCTCCGTGGGGCGTAAGTTACGCAACTTAGCTCGTCGCCTCCGATCGCAACCGAAAACGGTGGTGATTATTAGTCCCCAATTGCTCATTCCCACAGACTTGGCGGAAGTGGTCACCATTTTAGACTTTCCCCTGCCCTCCGCCCCAGCCATTGAACGGGAACTCGATCGTTTGCTCATCAGCAGTGGGCAAAAGTTGGATACGAAAGAAAAAGAAGCCTGGATCCGGGCCTGTCAAGGGTTATCCCTCGATCGGATTCGCCGGGTGATTGCGCGGTGTTTGGCAGCTCAAGGGGGGCTACGGCCCGAAGATGTGGATTTTGTCCTCGAAGAGAAACGGCAAACCATTCGCCAAACCCAGATTCTCGATTTCTGTCTGACCCAGGACAACATGAATGATATTGGCGGGTTAGATCAGCTCAAGGAATGGCTTCTGCGCCGGGGGGGGGCTTTTTCGGAACAGGCTCGACAGTATGGCTTGCCCTATCCCAAAGGCTTACTGTTAGTGGGCATTCAAGGGACGGGCAAATCCCTCACCGCTAAAGCGATCGCTCACCACTGGCATTTGCCCCTGTTGCGCCTAGATGTGGGGCGCTTATTTGCCGGGTTGGTGGGGGAATCCGAAGCCCGCACCCGACAAATGATCCAGGTGGCGGAGGCCCTGGCTCCCTGTATTCTCTGGATTGATGAAATTGATAAAGCCTTTTCGGGGCTGGATGGTCGAGGGGATTCCGGTACAGCGAATCGGGTTTTTGGCACCTTTTTGACCTGGCAAGCGGAAAAAAAATCCCCCGTCTTTGTGGTGGCCACGGCCAATAACGTCCAAAGTTTGCCCCCAGAATTGCTCCGCAAAGGTCGTTTTGATGAAACCTTTTTTGTCGGTTTACCCAATCAAGACGAACGCAAAGCCATTTTTGAAGTTCATCTAAATCGTCTGCGCTCCTATCGCCTCAAAGAGTACGATCTCGATCGGTTGGCCTATGAAACCCCAGATTTTTCTGGGGCAGAAATTGAACAGATTTTAGTGGAGGCCATGCACCTCGGTTTTAGTCAGAACCGCGACTTTACCACAGAGGATGTTTTAGAATCCGCCAGTCAAGTGGTTCCCCTGTCCCGCACGGCTCAGGAGCAAATTGAGCAGCTTCAGCAGTGGGTGAAAAACGGACGGGTACGGCCCGCTTCCCAGTTTGGGGCTTGGGGGATTCGCTAAGGTGAAAGTCTCTATTCTCGTCAGTGATTTATCGGAAAAAGGGGCGGGGCGGTGGGGAGGAGCGGTGCGTCCTTTTTTATTAGCGCAGGCATTACAACGGTTAGGGATTGCGGTGGAAATTTTGGGCTTTGTGCCCCACTTGAACCCAAACTTGACCAGTACAGAAACCCTGCCCATTAAACAAATTGTCGGGGATCTCTATCCCGGTTTGCTCAAATCGGCCTGGCAACTTTGTGGACAAATTGAAGGTGACTTGGTTTATGCCTACAAACCTAAATCCGGAAGTTTTGGGCTCGGTTTGCTCTATCACTGGTTTACCGGTAAACCCCTCTGGCTGGATATTGATGACTGGGAACTGAGTTGGCACGGCGGCGATCGCTATGCCTATCCCCTCTTCTCTAAACGCTTTTTACGGGATGTCTTTAAGTCTGATGGAGCCCTCAAGTGGCCCGATCATCCTTTCTATTTGCAACAATTGGAACGCCTCGTACCCAAGGCCAATGTCTTAACGACCCATACCCGCTTTGTCCAGGAACGGTTTGGTGGGCATTACATTCCCAATGGCAAAGATACGGCATTATTTGACCCCCAGCGCTGTGATGGTGCGGCCCTGCGGCAGCATTACGGATGGGAACCGTATCGCATTCTCATGTTTCCCGGTGCGCCCCGACCCTATAAGGGAGTGGAGGATGTTTTACAAGCCTTAGATCTGCTTGAGGACGATCGCTATCGCTTAGTGATTGTGGGGGGAAGCCCCTATGATGACTACGATCAACACCTGAACAAACGTTGGCAGCGCTGGATTATCCAACTAGAAAAACTGCCCTATGCCAAGATGCCGGAAACGATCGCAGCAGCGGATCTCGTCGTCATTCCTCAGCGCGATCATCCCTCCGCCCAAGCTCAGTTTCCCTTAAAACTGACGGATGCCATGGCCATGGCCAGACCCATTTTGGCCACCCGTGTCGGTGATATTCCTGAAATTTTAGGAGACACGGGTTTTTTGACTAACCCAGAAGATCCTGCCAGCCTAGCCCAAGCCATTGAAATGATTTTTGATAACTTTGCTGAGGCGGAGCAGAGGGCAGAGCAAGCCCGTCTCCGTTGTCAACAGCATTATAGTTTGGAAGCCATGGCGGCAAGCTTAGCCACCCTCCTTTAAAATTGTCCATATCGACCTATTAGACGACAATTAACTTGTCCGGTGGGCAAGGGGTAATCAGTCCCCACAAGTACGCATCCTTTAGCGTCAATTACCTGCCTATTTTGAGATCAGGACAAGATAGTTGACATTTAATAATCCTGTCTCGATCGCAAGGCGATCGTAATCTGTCAAAAAATCTTTATCGAAAATCAGAACACTTTTTTCCCAGAGCGTTTTTTGGTTCTTAATAGCTTGAAAAACAGTTTTGTAGTCTGATATTTTTTTGAAAATATGATTAACACCTCCCAATACCCAAAAAGCATATTTCTTCATGTTTCTTCCCATCACAGCCTTGCCTAGGAGATGATATAAAACCTGATCATCATCAACACCCCCCATAACGGTTGCAGCAGTCTTGTCCTTACAACTGATTTAGGACTGCTGTATGATTTAAGATAACATCTCAGTCCCGTTGCTCGGCTACCAACTTAAGGCGGAAGAGTGCGGCGCGGAGCGCCGCACTCTTCCATTAAATTTTTCCGCTTGCAGTGGAAAGCCCGTTGCTCGGGCATTCTTCAAGTATCCTTAAAATCAAGCTAAGTTAAGGCTTTCCCTTTCTCTGTGTCCAATCACAAAACCTACAAACTTACTGGCATTAACCTCCAGGTCACCCCCATTGGCGAAGCCGATCGTCTCCTCACGATTCTCAGTCCAGAACAGGGGCTCATCAAAGCGATCGCAGTGGGTTCCCGTAAACCGAAAGCAAAGTTAGGGGGACGTACTAGTTTATTTGTCGTCAACGAACTGCTCTTGGTGGCGGGGCGCAACTTTCATCGCATTATTCAGGCGGAAACCCTCGAATCCTATCCAGGCTTAAGCCAGAGTTTAGGACATTTGGCCGCAGGGCAGTATTTAATTGAACTCACCCTAGGGCAAGCGTTACGGGAACACCCCCATGGGGAACTCTTTGGGGCGTTACGATCGCACCTCAAACAGCTAGAGCAAGGATCCCCGGCTGTCCTATTTCCTTTACTGACCCAAGCCAGTTTTCATCTCTTGGCCTTAGCGGGTTTGGCTCCACAGGTTCACCACTGTTGCCGCACTTGCCAAGCCATTTCCCCTAACTTTGACGATCGCTATTGGCGAGTGGGCTTTAGTATTGCGGCGGGTGGCATCATTCGTTTAAATCTGGATGCAGAATCCCCCCCATTCCCCGATCCGGAGGATTTAGCGGGGGCGTTTCAACGTACCTTAACCCCCTTAACCGCAAGAGAACTGGCCACCCTGCAACACCTTGCCCTTCAGGTGGGCGTTCTGCCGGAAACTGAACTGCAGCGCCTGCGAGAGCGGACTATCTCCTATGACCCTTTACCGGGGACTGAAGCGGAACCCCTGTGGCGAAAACTGGAACAACTCCTGCGGGACTATGCCCAACATCATCTCGATCGTCCTCTGCGATCGGCGGCACTCCTGGATGCTTTGTAAGCGTTCCTACAAGGAGAGTTGATTGACCTGATCCAGCATTTGCAGTCCATGAATGAGGCTAGCGCCGCCCCGAATGGCCGTGGCCACATGAACCGCCTCCGTCATTTGCTCTAAATCTGAACCTTCTTCCAGGGCGGCTTGGCTATAGGCTTCAATGCAATAGGGACATTGCACCGTATGGGCAACCGCCAGGGCAATTAAAGCTTTTTCTCGCTTAGATAAGGCCCCATCCGCAAAGACCTCTTGGTAATAGCTAAAAAACTTAGCCGCTAATTCTGGGCTGCCTTGGCTAATTTGACTGAAGTTGGCTAAATGCTCCGGGCGATAATAGTGAGAAGTCATAATAAATGGGGCTTATGCCCGTAGTTGATACTGATCATTTATTCCGGTAATTTACGACCCTAGAAAACGCTGGGGACTCAGTAAATTTTGGGGATCAAAGGCTTGTTTAATGCCTTGCATCAGAGGCAAAGCATTGCCCCCATAGCCCCACACCTCAAGTTGTTGTTTGAGCGCAACGGGGCCTTCTAACACGCTCAGAAAACCACCCTGATTCTGACAATGGCGACGCAAAGATTCCAGCACGGGAAACCGTAAGTTATAAGGCTCTAGTTCCAGCCAGCCTAAACCGCTACCACCGTGAATCACTCCTCGGGCGATCGTTCCCTCGGCTTGAGTCGCTAAGGTGTTCAACATCGTCAAGGTATCGATCGCGGCGGTCGGCAAGACCCCAATTTTACAAAGAATGCGGGGAGAGCGGGAGGCTTCCTGAGTCGTCTCGAAATAGGAACGGCCCCGGCATTGTAGGGTTTGCCAAAATTCCTGTTGTCCGGTTCCTTCCAAAATCAACGTCTCTAAATGCTGAGTTTTTCCCCAGTCCTGCAGGGGCTGAAGTTGGGCGCTGATGGCCGCCTCTAAACTGGCAAACTGTACCGCCAAAGCGATCGTATCGGGGGGGAGGGTTGTATTGAGGTAATCTTGCAAGAGCTGAGTGGAGACTAAATCTACCGCAACCGGAGTTAAAGCCGAGGCTTGTAAGGTTCTAAAGACTACCTCTACATTGCTAGGGGAGCCCCATAGCAGCAGGGTGGACTGACGATCGGGAATGGGATAACAGCGCAGGGTCACCTGGGTAATCACCCCAAGGCTGCCATAGGATCCCGTAAAAAGCTTCATAAGGTCGTAGCCCGCCACATTTTTGACCACTCGTCCCCCGGCTTTCGATCGTTGCCCATCGGCGCGGACAAATTCAATGCCCAAGAGTAAATCCCGAACGCCTCCATAGCGATGCCGTAATGGCCCCGAATCTGCCGTAGCAATAATGCCCCCCAGGCTACTATCCTTGCCGCTAGTTCCCTGGAGAGGCACCATCTGACGATGGGACTGGAGCAGCCCCCCCACGTCCTGCAATGTCATCCCGGCCTGAGCCGTTAGGGTCAAATCCCCCACAGCGTGATCAATCAAGTGGTTTAAGCGGGCAGTGCTGAGGATCAGTTGTACGGGGGGACTGGGTTTGCCCCAGCTTAACTGCCAACCTTGCCCCGCTGGGATCAGCTTCCAGCCCTGCCGGGCGGCACAGACCACCACTTCCGCTAAGGCTTCGACACTGGCGGGCATCACCAAGCAGGGGGAAACCCGAGGATCGGCAAAAACCCCTTTTAACCGTTGTGGCCAAGGATCTGGTAAGTTTTCGCCCGCAAAGACTGAATCTGCACCCAACAAACTTTCCAGGATTGAGAAACTTGACCTCATCCTTTAATCACCTTAATCAAAATCTGGGCCAATTCCGTGAGCTGCTTACGATCGAAGGTTTTGACCAAGACTTGAGCCGCTCCCCGGACATCCCTAGGCAGAATAATATCATTCCCGCTTGCAGCGGCAGGAGCGGCAGCGGCAGGAGCGGCAGCGGCAGGAGCAGCGGCTGCCCCAACACTACCCAGCTTTTTCAGGTTGGCACTCGCTTGGATTTCTGCGCCTTTTCCCATTACCCCCTTTTGGGCAGCATCTTTTAATTCCGTAATGACCAAGGGGGCTAAGACCTTAAAGCTTGCTTGGGGATTGCCGATCGCTCCCTTTGTGGTCTGGATTAAATTGCACCACTGTTCGGAAGCGGCACCAATTTCTGCCAGACGATCGCAATGGGACTGCAGCTTTTGGCGAGCTGCGGCACCATCGGGCTGTTTGAAAATACCGAGGAGTTCCCGTAAGACCCCCATGACCTGAGTATTGAAATCCTCCGGTAAGCTGGGGCCCTTACCGCTCAGTTTTTCGAGGTAGACCTGAAGTTTACTGAAAACAGGTTCAAGTTGTTGAGTAGCTTGTTCTTGCTGGCCTTCAGAGCCTGAGCTAATACTGCCCAAGAGATCTTGAAGTCCATCAAAGCCTTTTAAAAATAAGTCTTCAATGTTGCGATCGATCGGGACAGGGTTTTCTTTGAGAATTTTAAAACAATCTTCCATCCGGTGAGCTACATGCCCCACCGCCTTAAACCCCAGCATATTGGCACCGCCCTTGACGGAGTGAGCGGCACGAAAGAGTTCATTCATCTGTTCCGGATCATCACAGAAAGACTGGAGGCTGAGAAGACCTTTTTCAATGGTCTCCATGTGCTCCCGCGCTTCCTCAATGAAGTATCCAATAATCTGTTGCTTCTGATCCACGACACTACTCCTCAAACTGTGCTAGCTAGCTCTTTCAGGCTATGCTCCAGAATTTTACTATAGGTCTTGATTTTCGATGGGCAGCAACGCTAACCGTCGCAAATACAGACTTCTGTGACTCACCTGTAGAGGCTTTTGCCGATCGTTACCGGTAGGACAAAGCTTGAGAAAAATCAACCTTCTCCGTCCCGTACAATTTACCCTGGAAGGATCCTCAATAAAATCTCATTCTCTGCCTTTCAGCAGAAAAACAGGATGTTTTCAGCCGCAAAGCGGCTCAAAGTAACCCATTATAAAGATCCATTAGATAGATCGTCCCTAATTCTGTGTTTATAACGTTATGCACCGTATCCATGAGGGTCGTAGTGGTTGAAACCACCCCTCAATGCCTGCTCGCCTAACTCCTCGCACCGGATCGTTACCCTAAGAAACTGTAGGTCACACAAACTGTGGGTCACACAAATTCTCAAAGCATCGATATTTCCCCGTGTAGGAAGTTAGTTTTTTTAGTTTAACCTGATCCCGCACTTTTCAGAATAGGAGGGATCCCCCTCTCTCCCCCCTAGCAACGTAAGGCGGCAGAGTGCGGCGATCCTCTGCCGCCTTAAATCTTTTCGCTTTCACTGGACAGCCGTGTAGTGTAGGGAGAGGACGGATTAGGTGAGACGGTGGTAAATCGTAGCTAGGTTTGGGGGGTTGCCCAGTAGAATCCCATAGACGAATGGAAATATTTTTTATGTTGAGCAAGTCCCCAAATACCGTAAAATTACCCTATCCTCTGTTAGCAATCTAAAGGCAGCTTGCAAAATTCAATATTTTTCCTAGTACTACAGCAGTCCTAGATCAGTTGTAAGGACTAGACTGTTGAAACCGTTGTGTGGTGTGCGCCGGGAGGG